>JAUVEU010000088.1 GCA_030594645.1 Candidatus Aegiribacteria sp. | reverse complement strand
CAGCCATTTCCTCCGCTGCAAGTGTAGTTACGATTCTACCAGTTACATCGTATACATCAATTCTTGTAACCCCTGTTGCCGCAAGGCTGAAGGGTATTGTGACGCTGTTCAAGGCAGGGCTGGGATAAACGGAATCGAAATTGTTGATGTATTCAGATCCGCCTTCGCCTTCTTCAATACCGACACCGGAGACAGTGATGGATCCCTGGTACGACACATAATCACGTGCCCATGTTACAACGGACATCGTTCCGATAGTGGAGGGGGAAGCATAGAGTGTTACATTTCCACTTGCGTCAGTGGTGCCTACTTCATAAACCTCGCCCGTCTGCCAGTCACCCTTCTGAAGGCATACCCTGGCACCGCTTACAGGTGAGCCGCCAGATGTTACTGTAACGGTTACATCGCCTGTTTCGGAGATACTGGACGGATGTGAAGCGGAAAGGTCCGGTGCGTCCGTGAACCACATGGGTAGTTCAGGTTCTCCGAAAAGGTTGTATTCCTTTACACACCAGTCAGAATAATCGTCATTAATAGGTGTCATCTCGTCAGAACCCATGAGGTGTGCGACTCCAAGATTGTAGAGATCATCATTCCACATTACATCGTAGAAGTATCTTGAGAGAACTTCACTTTCACCGTAACCCGGATTGGTTGGCATACCCCATCCGAACCTGGCGTTGAAAGCTCCGAATCCTCCGCCATTGGGGGAAGCGAGCCATGCCTCACCCATGCATTCGTAACCATCTAGCCACCCGATATTGCATGAAATCGAGTTCCAGATCGCGGGCAGTCCGCCGTCTGTGATGTTGGTCTGATTCAGGAAATCCGTGGTTGTATAGCTTCCACCAGGCAGAGAGAAATATGTCATTGAACCATGACTCGCGTGGTAAAGATGGTGTGGACCGGCGTTAATCATGTTTCTTGTAATGGTGGTGCTGTTGGCGCCGTTTTCATCGTAGCACTTCTCCTCTTCCCATCCGAAGGGTACCATTGGGGAAATCAGTTCTGCTCCGGCTGAACCCCAGCAATAGTTAGACCAGTATGGTGGATTAGGTGCCCACAGGAGTTCTGTGGTGTAACCAATTCTCATTTCGATTGAAGCATACTCAAAATAGTCAGTAGCTGAGATGCGCTCGTAGGTATAAACCTTGTTGTTGAAGATCGTGCATTCACCTGTTGTGTTCACGCTTGCTCTTCCAACCCAGAGGTCCGGATGGTAATCTACGTTATCGATTCCCCGCTCACCGAATACGTGGTTGTAATTACTGTCCCACTGATCGGCACCAGGGGCTGTATCGTTAATATCAGACCAGTACAGGTCAACGCAGGGGTATTCAGTGTAAGAACTTGCATGGATCTTGACGTCCTGACCGGCGATCCTGCTGTCGTCACCGTAGATAAGGACATACTCAACACCTTCATCGCGACAGTCGGTTAGAAATGCGCGAATTTCCTGAGGAGCGTTGTAGCAGGAGTACTGACCGGTGATGTATGTTGTCGTATAGACGTTTGTTGGAACACCCTTTGAGGTTTTCCAGTCCGCAAGTTCCTGTGCGTAGCTCTGATAATCAGGAGTGGTGATGATCACGTATTCACCATGAAGAAGATCTTTAGAATCGATTATAGCCGCGCCTGAGTGAGCGACGTTATCCGGATTGACTACAGTGTTTCTGACGATTTCCTGTGAACGGAGTTCACTCTGAATACTTCTGCGGGAGACGGTTGAAGCCTCAGGGCTGTTCTCGTAAACAACATTGACAGTAAGGCTTGTAAGAAGTTCGATAGTCCCGGATGCTGGATTCCATCGTGCAGGATAGATATCGATGTAAGCAACCGGAATGCCCATAATAACACTTGAATTGATGAATTCAAGGGATTTTGAGGGAAACGATTCGGTTGATGAGTATATCTCGGGGTTTGGCCTTAAAGGTTGTATTTCCTGTTCTATGGAAAGCGGAACGGGAAGTGCGCAGGGCATTACAGTGAACCTGCCGCGAACATCAGAGTACTCGGCATTGATAATCTCGATACCGGTAGCGGCACATCCGGCAGGAAGGGCTATCTTTTCAGTATAGACCGGAAGACTTGGAGTACCTTCCCTGTTCGTAATACGCATTCCGATACCTGTTACGATGGTATAAGGTCCTGTTTCCTGGATTTGTATTGCTGATGCATCAACAGGTATTGTGACGATCATTTCACCTGCAGTTACGGTAAACGCTGCGATAAGCAGGATAAATAGAGCTAATTGCTTCATCTTCAATCCCTTCATAATTATCAGAAATCCTGCCTGCAGAATTCCAAGTTTCATAAAGTAATATTCTGTTAGTAAATAACCAGTACCGGTTGCCTGAAGAATAAGCAGGCCGCAGTACTGTAATGCAACACCATATTTCCCGATTTGGTTCCCTGAATTACGGACAGATCAATGGGAATGAATGTTAGAAGATGCCGGCCTGAAGCATATCTTCTATGATTCCCACTAAATTGATATCAATTTGTTCAGGTGAAGTCCATACTATGGAATCCGGAGATACTGCTTCGACCTGGAAAACATCATCCTTATCGATACGGCAGATGAGGTAATCCACTCCGAAATATTCATTAGCCATTCCTGCTCTCTCAGTTGATGATCCTTCTCCGAGATCCATCGGGTCGGAGAATATGGATATCTCATCCGAAACCATTACTCTGAGAATACTGATAAATTCCTTCGAGAGGGCTGGTCCGTTCTCTCCAGGGAAAATGGATACCGCTATAAAAACCGGTTCCGTTTCAGTTGTGCTGATCTCATTCCAGTTGATACCGGTGTGTACAATCCCGGCCTGTTCATCTGATAGGGCAGATGTATCTGCATCGCCTGAATCAGCTAATACATCAAGGAAGAGAAGACCGCCTATTACGACAGCAACTCCGATAACTATGTAAGTCATTGGAATCGAACTGTCATCATCGACACCGCTGCCACTCGGATCGGCAGCCATGACAGGGCAGGTCAACATGAACAGCGACATGAGCAGTGCAGCCGCTGCTTTTTTAAATTCTGCTGTCATTTCTATCAGCCTTCTTCCATTTACTCATCATCAGTTTCAACCTTTGCCATAATACTTTCCTGTATTTCTCTCGGAACCGGTTTGTAACCCTCGTAAGTCTGGCTGAAGCTGCCTCTGGCCTGGGTGAGGGATTTAAGCGTATTTGAGTACTGGAAAAGTTCGGATTCGGGTATGGATGCTTTTATTACCTGGAAGGCGCCCTCTGCTTCAATTCCCTGGATTCGTCCTCTTCTGGTTGTCAGGTCGCTCATGACATCGCCCATGAATTCTTCCGGAACAGTAACCTCAAGGCTTACTACAGGTTCAAGGAGGCTTGGTCCTGCGTTCAACATTACTTCTTTGAAACACTTTCTTGCAGCCAGTTTGAATGCCATATCTGAAGAGTCTACAGGATGATAAGATCCATCAAACACAACTGCTTTAATATCCACCACTATGCTGTTCGAAATCGGACCGTTCTTCATTGCTTCCAGAATGCCTTTTTCCACGGCAGGAATGAAGTTGGTGGGCACATTGCCTCCGACTACTTTACTGCTGAATTCAAATCCTCTGCCGCGCGGAAGCGGTTCAAGTCTGATGAAAACATGACCATACTGCCCCCGGCCGCCGGTCTGCTTCCTGTGTTTGTAGGATCCTTCCGCCGTTTTGATGATAGTTTCGTGGTAAGCGATCTTCGGCTTGAATGTTTCTGTTTCCACACCTGTGGTTTCCTTGAGCCTGCTCAGCATAACTTTAAGATGCAGGTCACCCATACCGGACAGGGTTGTCTGACCTATATCCGATTCATTTCTGAGAATCAGTGTAGGATCCTGGGCCGCAAGTCTCGAAAGACCGGAACCCATTTTGTCCTCATCGCCCCGTTTCTTCGGAGCAATTGCGACTCTGTATACCGGTTCAGGAAAAGTAATGGGATCCAGAATAACATGGCTTCCCTTACCTGCCAGTGTATCGTTCGGCGATGTATTCTTCAGCTTCGCGATGGCTGCAATATCACCTGTTACAAGGCTGTCGGTATCAATTCTTTTGCCACCGCTCATGAAGTAGTAATTGCCCATACGCTCGGATGTGTTTCTGGTTGTATTCGTAACATCCTCGGTACCGCTGATTCCACCGCTGATGACTCTTATATAGACTATCTCGCCCATGTGGGTATCGACTTTACTGTTGAAAACCCTTGCTGAAAATGGAGCGGACGGATCAGGCGATATTTCAACTGCTTTCTTGCCATCAGTTGCGGAGACAGGTTTTGACTCAAGCGGGGAAGGGATGAATGTAGATATACTGTCAAGTAGGAAATTCTGCCCTGCTGGCGGGATGGAAAGACCACAGAAAAGAGGAAAGAAATTTCTTGTACGGGCGGCTTTCATGAGTCCGGAATTCATTTCCTCAGGTGTCAGAGTTTCATTTTCAAAGAAAGATTCCATAAGAGTTTCGTCTGTTTCAGCAGCTGCTTCAATGAGCTGCATTCTATACATTTCAAGGTTTTCCTTCGCAGAATCAGGGACAGGGATATCCTTACCTTCAGCATTAATGGCTTTCCCCGTGAGTACGTTTACTATTGCTATAAGGACATCGTTCTCTCTCGCGGGGAATGTTATCGGAACTACATTCTTCGCAAGGTTTTTCCTGATATCGGAGATGACTCTCTCGAAATTTGTACTGTCTCTGTCAACACGGTTAACCCAGAAGATGAGGGGTTTGTCGCTTCTGGCTGCGAAATCCCATGTTTTCAGGGTTCCGACTTCGACTCCATCCGTACCGTCGACAACAAGTACAACACCGTCCGCAACGACTATACTGCCGATTGTGGCGCCATGAAAATCCGCCAGTCCAGGCGAATCGATGATATTGATCTTGTAGTTTTTCCAATCGAGGATACCCAGGGAAGAGGAAAGGCTGTGCTTCCTTTCGCGACTCTCATTGGTGAAATCGAATTGACTGGTGCCATTGTCAACCTTTCCCATCCGGTCCACGCCTCCGCCGACGAAGAGTAAGGAATCGCAAAGGCTGGTTTTCCCCACAGATCCGTGTCCAATAACTACAATTGTTCTGAGCTTATCAGGTGTATAATTCTTCAATCTGGTGCTCCTGTTCCCGATCTGATTTGCATTACATAGTAGAGTAATTCAAGTGTTCTTAAAGGAACATATTATTTACGAATGAATTGTGCTTCTGTCAACTCTTTAAAGCACCGGATAATTAGTCAGCATATTTCATCAGGTTGCGTAACGAAACGGTGTAGAAGCACTCGCAGACAAGGCATGCGAATAAGATCAACGCAGATGTATTTATATATACTTCAAGGAAGGTCGATTGAGCATAACGCAGTATGCGATTGTCTTATGCGTCGTTGCAGTAGTAACTCTGGTGAGATATGAGGATTAAGATGTTAAGGGGGATAATTGAACTCAGCACGACTGTTATTGCTATTTATCGGAATCGCTTTCCTGTGGTTCATAATAAGGCAGGTTATGAAACACTGGCTCGGAGGTCCTGATCGGGAAGAACTTTACAGGGAAATCGACTCTGCGGAAAGAATGATCGAGAGAGAAGCGGGAAACAATATACCAAGGTGTCCTGTCTGCGATTCACTGACTGAACTTTATAAGTATCCGCATATAAGAGTCTGGAGGTGCCGCAACTATCCCGAGTGCAGAGGTTTCGTCAAAGCAAAGAAGCCAACAAGGATGAAATTTGCCTCTGACTGGGACAGGAAACGAAGTAAGAATAAATAGAGTAACAGGGTTGCAGCAACGATATCGCATTAATAGATTGATCACCCACTGATTCTTAATTATGGCACTATACCGCATATTTCGCCAGCTAATGTTTCGAAGCGTCGGAGAGAGAAGTGGAAACAAGGCTTGCGAGTACATATTCAGGACATATGTCCTGGAACCGCAAATGCAGTCACATGCGGGTTTCCGCAGGCGTACTTGAAAGCAACATAAAAAAAACATGTGCTTCCCGGGAGATCCCGGAAAAGTACGTCGAGGACATATGTATGAATATAACGAAGTAGACGCAGCTTTATGCGTCGCTGCAGTAAAATGCTGGTGAAATTTGCGGACTAAACAGGAGGAGAATTGTCTTTTCAGGAGAAGCGTATCGACAGACATCCTGTGCTTGACCAGCCAGATATGGAAAGAATTGAGTTTACATTCAATGGACAGCCAGCCTTCGGAGTGTCAGGGGAGGCTGTATCATCTGCTCTCTTTGCTTCAGGAATTCACATATTCGGCCATCATCATACTGACGAAAGCCCGCAGGGGATGTTCTGCGCAAATGGACAATGCTCACAGTGTACACTTCTTATTGATGGAATTCCATTGAAGAGCTGCATTGTGCCTCTTAAGAGGGGAATGGACGTAAGAAGCCTTGAGGGACTGCCTTCACTCGAAGATCTTCCCGGCCCGGATGTGTTTTCTCCTGTGAATCTTCAAACCAGGGTATTGATACTTGGTGCCGGACCCTCCGGTATGGCTGCTGCTATTGAACTCGGAAAAGCTGGGATAGATACAGTAATAGTGGATGATAAGGATCGTCTTGGCGGTAAGCTTGTCCTTCAGACTCACAAGTTCTTCGGTTCTGAAGCGGACTGTTACGCCGGAACACGGGGCATTCACATAGCAGAGCTGCTCGCCGGGGAAATATCAGGGCTGGATTCCGTTGACATATGGCTTAACAGTATCGTTATTGGAGTATTCAGCGATGGGACTGTTGGGATCAGGTGTGAAAACGGTTTCAGGATAGTGAAACCGGAGTATCTTCTTGTGGCAACGGGGGCCAGAGAAAAATCACTACCCTTTCCGGGGTGTACGCTTCCAGGTGTTTATGGTGCCGGCGCGTTTCAGACAATGGTTAACAGAGATCTGGTCAGGTGCGCTGAGAGAATATTCGTTGTTGGGGGGGGGAATGTGGGGCTTATCGGAGCCTATCATGCTCTTCAGGCAGGCATGTCAGTGCTCGGGCTTGCAGAAGCTCTTCCTGTATGTGGTGGATACAAAGTTCATGCTGACAAAATTAAAAGACTTGGAGTGCCGATATTCACCAGACATTCTGTAATCGCGGCGCATGGAAGCGAACAGGTGGAAGCCGTGACAATCGCAAGGGTGGATAGTTCCTTTACGCCTTTACCGGGCACCGAACGTACGTGGGAAGTAGATACGGTGTTAGTAGCCGTTGGATTGAATCCGGTTGATGAATTCCACTGGAAAGCTCTCAATTTCGGCATGAAATCCATGATGGCAGGTGACGCCGAAGAAATTGCCGAAGCAAGCGCAGCGATGTTCACAGGCAGGATAAGAGGTCTTGAAATAGTTGCTTCCCTCGGCTCCGGTAAAATAAATGTACCTGATGATCTCAGGGAGAAGGCTGAAATACTCAAAAGTCCCGGTGGAGAGACTTTTCCATACGATCCCCCTGAAGTGAAACGGGGAATTTTTCCGGTTCTGCATTGTACGCAGGAGATTCCATGCAACCCATGTATGACAGTGTGTCCGAAGGGTCTTATCGGGACATCCGGACATCCGATAATGGGTTTGCCTGAATTTCATGGTGAATGTGTGGGATGCGAAAAATGCGTTGCTGTCTGTCCGGGGCTGGCGGTGACTCTGGTCGATTTCAGGAATTCCTCTGACAGACCGATTGTAACTGTTCCCTTCGAGCTTGGCGAATGGCTTCTTGAAGAAGGCATGGAAATGACTGTCACAGGATGGGAAGGGGATATCCTCGGTAAGGCTATCCTGACCGGATGGAAGTATGCAGCCGGATTTCCTAAAACGCTTTTGCTGAAACTCGAAACACCTGCTTCAATTGCCTGCAGAACAGCCGGAGTGGTTGTTCAGTATCCTGATAAGATCAAGCCTCTTCCTGTTCCATTAGAAGTTCCTCTGCCGGATACAGCTGTCATCTGCAGGTGCGAACGTGTTACCGCAGGGGAAATACGAGAGTACATCAGAGCGGGCACCAGAGATATGAATCACCTCAAGGCTCTTACAAGAGCCGGGTTTGGAGCGTGTGGCGGAAAGACCTGTTCAACACTGATCGAAAGAATCTGCAGGGAGGAAGGGATTCCACCTGAGGAGATTACGCCCTTCACCGACAGACCTCTATTCGCCGAGACTCAACTGGGCTGGTTTGCCGGAAAGGGCAGCGATGATGAATAGCCGAATTTACGATGTCATCATCATTGGAGCCGGCAGTGTGGGAACTCCTATGGCAATGAGTCTTGCTGAGAAGGGAATTTCCGTTCTCTGCCTTGACAGTGCTTCTTCAGCGGGGCAGGGAAACAACAAGTGCGCCATCGGCGGAACCAGAGCTACACATACTGAACCAGCAAAGGTGACCCTTGCTCTTCGGTCCCTTGAAGTATTCAGAACGTGGGAGGAAATCCAGGGGGAAAGCATAGGATGGTACCAGGGCGGATACACCTATGTTGCCTACGATGAAGACATTATTTCTCTGTTCAGGCGGAATGTGCCTCTTCAGCGGAATGCGGGGCTTAACATAAACCTGGTCTCAGTATCTGAGATCGAGAGCCTTGTTCCGGGAATAAATACCGATGGTCTTCTGGGGGGGACATGGTCACCTGAGGATGGAAGTGCCAGCCCTATGCTCTGCTGTTACGCGTTCCACAGAAGAGCAGTGGAACTCGGAGCGGAATTTCGGTTTAATGAAACTGTACAGAGATTCAGTATTGATAATGGGAAAGTAGTTTCAGTATTAACTGACAGAGGAACGTATTCATGCGGAGCGGTTGTGAACTGCGCGGGTTCGTTTGCCGCATCGGTAGGAAGGATGGCGGGAGTTGAGCTTCCGGTATATCCAGACTGTCACGAGGCAGGTGTCACAGAGCCCGTTAAAAGGCTTTTCGATCCGATGGTTGTTGATATTCGAAAGGCTCCGGGATCGGCAAATTACTATTTCTACCAGCACGAGACAGGTCAGATCGTCTTCTGCATTACGCCCGATCCGCCTGTCCCCGGAACATCTGTCGAAGAAACTTCCGGATTTCTACCCCTCGTGGCGCCACGGATGGTAAATCTGTACCCCAGGCTGGCGAATCTGAAAGTAAGAAGAGTCTGGCGGGGTGTTTACCCTATGACTCCTGACGGATCCCCGATTCTGGACAGGTGCGGTCCTTCCAATCATTACATCGCGGTTGGAATGTGCGGCCAGGGATTCATGCTCGCCCCGGGGATTGGAGAGCTGATGTCAAGATTACTGACGGATGAGCTGAACGGGAAGGATCGGGAAGTTCTCCAGGAATTGAGGCTGGACAGAAAGTTCAGTTCAAATGAAGCGCTGAAATAACAGGGACGTACCACACTTCTTCAACTTGTGAAGGAAAAAGATGAAATACATTTCCATATTATTGTTGATATTCGCGATGACTGCCTCAGCGGAAATGTCTGTCTGCGGTACAGAGGAACTCCTTCCAATCGGTTTTACGGATGAAGAGCTTCTCAGGCTTGATGAGATCGGATGCAATGCTGTCGCGACCTCACCTCCGCCGGTCGGAACTGTAAATCCAGGTGAATACGCTCCCGCAACCGGTGTTTTCATAAGGTGGCCGATGGGTCTTCCGGATGATCTGATAGTATCATTTTCCCAGGTGACAACAGTATGGGTCATCTGTGATTCACTCCAGCAAGGTTCAGTGGAGACACACTTTACTAATGCTGGGGTCAACATGGACAATGTTGACTTCATTTTTGCTCCGACGAATACTATCTGGGTTCGCGATTATGGTCCATGGTTCGTGCTTCTTCCTGACGGCAGCCAGG
>JAUVEU010000156.1 GCA_030594645.1 Candidatus Aegiribacteria sp. | reverse complement strand
GAGAAAATTGAGAAAACGAAAAACCATACACTACTCTATCTGGTGCTTCTGTTTCTTATGATTGCGCTGGGATTATCACTGAATCTGATCATAGGCAAGGGAGATGATCAAGGTCTCATCTATTCGGTTCAAGACACACTAACCCAGGATGATGTACAGAGAGCGATTGTTCTGTATGAGGTAGATACTGAAGAGGGGAAGACTCAGAAAAAAAAATCCCAGCCAAGATTAGTCCAGACAATTGGTGTAATTGTTGCCATTTCAAGTCTGGGTGGGATAGCAGCTTTCTACACAAAAAGGCAGAATAGTATATACGTGGAGACCTCACAACTGAATCTCCTTAAAGCAAGGGAGAAGATTCTATCCGATCCTGTCCTGCATGACCGGGAGAATAATCATTCTGACTTCAACCGTCTTGTAGCAATTAATATAGAGAATCTTGCTGAATACTATGAAATGATCAAACTGCATACGGACAAGAGTTTCACCTTTGCTCTCATCTCAGGAATAACCGGATTCTTGTTGATAATAACGGGATTGGCCATAGGTCTGGTATCAGGAAAGCAGCAAGAGCTTATTGCGTATATCGGTACTGCCACTGGAATAATAACGGAATTCATATCGGGTATCTTCTTCTATCTCTACAACAAAACCGTTCGAGAACTCAAGGGTTATCATGACAGTCTGCTTAAAGTTCAGAATACACTTCTGGCCTTCAAGTTGCTCGATGATATTGGGGTGGAAGATAAACAAATTGAGATGATTGCGAAAATCATAGGATACCTTATGCAAAAGACCCCCTCTGCAGGAACAGCCGAAAATGAATAGGTTGGTTAAGCAGAGAATAGAAAGGTAGATGTAAAATGAGTATGAGTTGGGTCTCCTGGTCGGACCGGAACCTGGAATTTGCTCCTGTAGTTGCGTTGCATCCACATGAGCCATTCTATCCAATATCTGTGGATACATTCCTCAAGGAGGATAGCCAGTTTATGGTCCTGGTCGGGACGAATAGAAAAGGTCCCGTTTTTGGGGCTGTAGATAAATTTGCTAATTTACCATTCTTTAAACGCTGCCAACTGATGATGCTTCCGGATTTCAGACATCTCTTCCCGCATCTGGTGCTCCACAAGAACAAGAGGAATATGAAGAAGTCGGTGGTTCTCCAGAAGAAATACCCAACAAGAATGGTTTACACCAGAGGATTCAGAAACACAAAGACTAAGGAAGCATTTATCACTTACTGGTTCT
Source organism: Candidatus Aegiribacteria sp. (assembly GCA_030594645.1). Taxonomy (GTDB): domain Bacteria; phylum Fermentibacterota; class Fermentibacteria; order Fermentibacterales; family JCC-6; genus Aegiribacteria. The sequence continues at coordinate 896 of JAUVEU010000156.1, read as the reverse complement.
TCTATGTTGAGAATTTTCAGCCCGACAATTCAGATGAGAGTGTGATAAAGAAGGAACTTGGAAGCAATTCCGGTATATGGTGGACACATCAGGGAGACTGGGAAGGGATAAGCGTTCATTTCTCGGATTTTGAAGATAATCCACTGGATGTATATTTTTCCCAGCATACTTCCTACGAAACCATTTCCTGGGATAACGTGATGAAGAAGGACAATAGAGTTCTTGCATTAGTTGCTCTGGGCAGTCATGCAACATATAACGGTGAATTCGACAGATCACATGCTGTTGCTTTCAGAGAGGTAACACAACTTGATCCTGATTTCGAATACTATCCTTCCCTGAATCCCATATCAAAAGGGGAGTACCTTCTTGAAGAACTCAATCCGGCGAATGATCTGTGGCTGTGTTTCGACGGAAGATGGGGTAAATCAGGCGGATGGGCCACAAGAGCGCCAAGAGGTCCGTTGATGAAAGATAAAGCCGGGTTTGCCCTGAAGGCGGATATAAATAAATACAGGAGGTAATAGGCATCTATTGAACATCTGAAGCCAGTTTTACCATATACTCGTTTTGCTACATCCGGCGTTGCTCGATAACAAGTTCGATTTCATTGATATAAGCTGTAACGCTGGTTAGTGTACCTGCTTCATCTCCTTTCTGATCACCTATGAATACAAGCTCACGAATTAGGTCAGTGTCAGTGAAAAGAAACGAATCATTCAGATGATCGCTGTCATAGTACGAGAAATTCAGATTATCCTCCGAATTGAATCTGATTATCCTCTCTCCAGGTTCGGTCACTTGAAACAGTAATATTGAACCACTATCGTAAGCTGAAGTAAAGTCTCCAGCTGGAGTGATATTCTGAGCGGAACTGCTTTCATGAGCTTCTATAG
>JAUVEU010000056.1 GCA_030594645.1 Candidatus Aegiribacteria sp. | reverse complement strand
TTCGGGGAAGCAGGAATTCGGTATCTGGCTTGAAAATCCTGGAACGATGGGCGAACCGTGGCAATCCCACAATTCAGAATGTGTGAATTCGACTTACGCCATCACCGCTGATATAAGCGGTGATAATAAAGATGATGTTTTCCTTGGACACTTTTACAATTCTTCAGCAGGTAGCAGATGGATCGATTTTCATGAATACCTGTCTGAAGGTCAGATTACTTCCAGTATTCTTGACGTTGGATATATTCCACAATGGAACTGGTTCACCTGGGATGCAGAATTACCTGATGGAACATCCCTCGGATTCATGGTTCGGGCATCCGGTAATCCCGATTTCCTTGGTCTATGGTCCGAAATTTTCTACACGCCTTTCAGTCTAGACGATGTGCTGCCCGATAGCGCACAATTTTTCCAGTACAGGCTCGTTATGGAAACAGATGATTCGAAGATCACGCCGATACTCCACCAGGTTGCAGCAGAATGGACATCTCTAGGGCTTGCGGAAGAAGACCCCCACGGTTTTGCTCTTTCTTCACCGAACCCGACCTGTTGCGGGGGAAAACTGTTTTTCTCCGTTCCGGAAGCAGCCTCTGTGCGTATAGAAGCCTTTGATGTTTCGGGCAGACTCATTTTTATACTCACCGAAGAAATTTACCAGCCCGGCCAGTATGATGTTTCTCTCCCCGATCTTCCTCCCGGCATATATGTAATCCGGATGATATCAGGTGAAATTGTCACTTCAGAAATGCTGACGGTTTTCAGATAGATACAGGGAAGGGAGTAAATTCACGGGTTAGCCGGTCATATATGCTGGCGGGTTCTATAATCAGGGAGACACTTTTCTGATGATACCTGCCGGAGTACTCTCCGTTCCCTGACCGAGCGGGTTGTCCCTTAGAATTTCTATGAGAAGTTCTTTATTCAGGTCAGGCGGGTAGACACCCAGGATATTTCCACCCAGATCGTTTATGTCGACCACAGCAGCTTTACAGCTGAAACGCTCTGCGATGTTCTTTGAGACTCCGTTCGGGTTCTCAGGGGCAAGACTGACTGCTCTGTTGAATGGTGGAATCGTTCCATTGGTGGGTCCGTCAATTGATCTGGCTTTCGAACCTGCAATCCGGTAAAAGTCACCCTTTCTCCCGAAGAGTTTTCCCAGAGCGCCGATGAATGCTGAAAACAGTATTCGAAGAGTACCGCATTCCCTCAGAGCGCACTCCATGGTCTCCGGCATTCCCAGGCCGATCCCATGTGGTGTTTTTGTTACGAATCTGCTCAGCAATACGGCAAGGCGCCTCGGACGGAGCGAACCATCATCCAGCAGATAGTACCTTCCCTGACTCGCGCCGACTGCTTTTTCACTTATGAACAGTATATCGTCGGGAAAAAGGGTTACATCCGATTCTTTCAGGCCGTCTCCGATAGAGTTCAGCAGATCGTCATCTTTAAGTATCAACTTTGTTTTCACGGGGATACGCTGCCAGGAGCAGCCGCCCGCATCAATAACTATCTGTTTCATATTTTACCTGACCCTTCCCGGCGAGTATGCTTCAGTGTAAAGCTGCAGACAAGAGGAGGAAAGTAAATGAACCTTGCGGGAGCTCTAAGCTCGGATGTTAAGGAGTATCTGAATACTAAGACCACTGTAATGGTTCCGGTTGGATCACTGGAACAGCATGGTTCTGCCGCACCGCTGGCCTGTGACACGATCATTCCGGTAAGGCTTTGTGCGGCAGCAGGGCATGAGACGGGAACAGCCTTCACTCCGGCTGTTACATTTGGCATGTCGGACTGTCACATGGCGTTTCCGGGAACTGTAACTCTCCGATCGAGCACACTCGCTGCGGTAACAAGGGATATCTCTGTATCTCTTTATGCTCACGGCTTCCGGAATATCCTTTTTGTCAGTGGGCACGGCGGGAATAGGAATGCTGTTATAGACGGCTTAAGTGAAGCTTCGGGCAGTTGCTCCGATGCTGACATGAGGTACCTTCCCTACTGGGAGCTTCCCGGAGTTGTGGAGAAGCAGAAACTGCTGTTCTGCCCCGATCCGGGATTCCATGTGACTGTTACAGAAGTTTCAATGGTGTGGCATCTTATGGGAAAGAAAATGCCTGAGTTCAGCAAAATGAAGTATCCTCCTGAGCCTCCTTCCGGTTCTGTCATATCATCGAATAGATGGAAAGAACTCTATCCTGACGGGGGCGCCGGATCTGATCTGAGTTTCGTTTCCGAGGAGAAAGGGGAGATATTCTTTGATTTCCTCGTGAACAGACTTTGTCATTATCTTAACTCTCTGGAGAAGCATGCCAGGTAATTGTGCTGTTGTGTTTCGCGATGTGCTTGTGAAATACGGAACGGTTACCGCTCTTGATGGTCTCGATATGGAGGTTCCGGAAAAGGGAGTATTTGCCCTTCTTGGAAGAAACGGTGCGGGGAAAACTACCGCGATAAGGGCGGTCACCGGGCTTGTACAGCTTTCAGCAGGAATTCTGAACGTTTTTGGAGAAAATCCGTGGAAGAGCGGTTTTCAAAGAAAAAGGATTTCTGTTCTGTTTGCGGAAGATGGCCTTGGCCCCTCGCTTACCGTTTATGAAAATCTGAGCATCTGGGCCGGGTTTCATGGTTTTGGAAAAGAGGAAGCCGGAGTTCTCGCTTGTGAAATCCTCCGGAAACTTGGAATTGAAGATCTGAAACAAACAAAAGTAAGCGATCTCTCAACCGGCAACAGAAGAATCGTCGCAGTTGCGAGGACTTTCATGCTGCCCTCTGATATGGTTATTCTTGATGAACCCACATCCTCTCTGGATCCTGTCAGAGCTTCCGAAGTAAGAGAAGCTATTAAAACCCTTTCACAGAGCAGGCTCGTTCTTCTTTCTACACACAATCTTTCAGAAGCGGAGGAGCTGAGCGATACTGTTGCCATAATTGATTCAGGGAAACTGATTCTATCGGGTAGACCGGGTGAGCTGGACAGTACTTCCAGCGGCAGGTACTCGGTTATAACTGAAGCCGGATCCCTATTATTCAGAGGGGAATCATATTCACCGGGAGAGCGCGGTTTCGCAACTATAGTGTGTGACGATCCGCCGGCCGATATTCTGTCCGAGCTTATTGAATCAGGCAACCGGGTAATTGAGTTCAAGCCGTTCAGAAAAAATCTGTCCAGCATCTTCATGGAACTGACGGGGAAGAACTCACGATGAAGGCTGTCATACAGAGGGAATGGATCAGATTTCACAGAGCTATGGGGAAGATGGGACTTTTCAGATTCATAGCCATCTATGGAATCGTATTCGGGTTCATCCTGCCCGGATCATTTGACAATCCAACCGCTGCTTTTGCGGTTTTTGCCTTAATACCTCTTTATGTCGCCGGTCCGCTTGCGGTTGACGCTATTGCGGGAGAGAGGGAGAGAAATACTCTGGAAACGCTGCTTACAGCACCTCTTTCCCCCATGGAATTCCTTGGCGGCAAAACTCTGTTTTCCGTAATGATTTCAGCAGGTACTTCCTGGATGGTTCTGCTGCTGTTTACCCTCTGGTCAATAGTACGGGCCAGGCCATTACCTACTTTGCCGATATTCTGTGCTGTTCTTGTCAGCGGTCTTGTATCCTCAGTGATCGGAACCCTTGCGGGGCTTCATGTTTCCATGAAGGCAAAAACGGTCAGGAGCGGACAGCAATGGTTCGCTGTGGTTCTTATGCTGATAGCATTCGGTATTCCACTGAGCATCAAATTCCTTATTCCCTACATCCCGCAAACACTGATGAGAAAAATCGCTCTGATGTTCGAGGGAGGGTGGTTTTCATACGGAATCCTGCTGATTGCTTTTTTTGCTGTTCTGATCTGCACCTTATTATGGTTGACCCTTCAGAGACGTGTTAAGGGACTCTGGAGACTCAATCCGAAGAGCTGAACCAATGTATAAACGAATTTCCTTGGGTTGGTGACAGAAGTAAATTCAGTTTGAAATCCACGTGTTGCATGGCCGGAAAATGTACACTATATAATATGCATGACCTACAAATTAGAACATATGACCTATAATGAAGAACGTTATGCTTGAGCCGCTCCTTGGGTCCGGCATCCGTGAAAAGGTTCTGCTCTTCATTCATGCAAGGGACTCCGGCTATGCCCGCGAGATTGCTGCATTCTATCAAATAAGTCTTGATCCCGTACAGAAACAGTTGAAGAGACTTGAAGCAGGTGAAATACTCCTGAGCTGTTTCAAGGGAAGAACTCTTCTTTACAGGTTCAATCCGCGGTACAAATTCATCGGTGAATTGACAATATTGCTTAAGAAAGTTCTCAAATTCTATCCTGAAGACATTCGTGATGGCCTGGCCAATATGAGCGAGTGGGGCAGAAAAAGCACCCTCGGAAAGCGGAGCAGATACAAAGTTCGTGGCTACAGAAGACGTTAATAACTGGATTTACTTCATTACTTGATTATACTAGTATGATATTGGTGGAGGTGCTCTGGTGAAAAAATTCATATTTGTGTTGATGATAACAGCGTCCCTGCTGATTATCTTCTTTTCCTCCGTTTATATCACCAGGGAGTTTACAAAGGTAATCACTTTCTCGAGTATGGGGGATATGTGGAGTCTTCTCGCACTCCGTGAGGATTCCCCTCTCGCCAGATTTGCAGAAGTAGACATCAATGATTTCAAGAGCCCTCCGTATCCCGAGCGTGGTGACATGCTCGTAAATATCGATGGGTTGCCATCTACACTGGAGAACTACTTCACCATATTCAATGTAGATACACCGGCCGGTGAAGAGATGGTTATCACCTATCTCCACGACAATGAAATCTTCACCACTACCGTAATAACCAGATCCATACCTGTTCTGCTGAAACTTCAGGTATGGATATTGGTTATTTTAAGAACACTGATTTCAGCGGGTCTGATCCTGGTCGGATTATGGGGATTTCTGAAGAGACCCCATGCCTCTCCCGTTCGCACACTGACTATGTTCTGCTATACCCTTGCGCTGTCTATGACTTTTACCAGTCCTGCGATTGCGCCTGTTTACGCGTCATTCCAGATACCGAATACTATTATTCTCATTTTCATGGTGCTTACGTTTTTTACACCTGCCTTCTGGCTGAAACTCCACATGCTGTTTCCAGCTCGGAAGAGCTACTACGTTAAACGGCGTCTCTTTTTCAATCTTATACTCTTTATCCCGGGAACTGTTTTCGGAGCAGTCCTGATAATAACCTCAAAACAGATGGTACTTACAGCAAATATTTACCAGACGCTTTTCCTTGCGCTTGGTTATGTCCTTCTAATCAGCAATTATAGAAAAGCGGAGAGTTTTATCGAGAAACGACAGACCAGACTGGTTCTGTGGGGTTCCGCCCCTGGAATCATATTTGCAATACTCTTCAGCTGGTTAATGCAATTCTATGGATATCTTTTCATTGAATTATCCTTAGTTACCAGATTACTCATAAGCAATATCCTCTTTTTACTGATGCTGATGATACCGGTTTCCCTTGCTTATGCATTCGGCAGATACAAACTGCTTTCAGTGGAGGCAAAGTTTCGACGGGGAACAAGGTTCATAGCAGTCAACCTGTTTCTATTACTCATCTTCATTGGATTTTTATACTTATTCGGAGAATTGATACTCAAGCACATTGATATTAACAGCCAGACACCGACTCTGATCCTTGGTATCGGGCTGGCATTCCTGTTCATGCCTACACAGAGGAAAATCAGAACGAGGCTTGAAAAGCATTTCTATCCTGAGCGCGTCAGACTCCGCTCTCTTCTTAAGGATTTCCTTTCATCGAACATCGTGCGGACAGATAGAGATGAATTCTGGAAGGAGCTGGAAGAGAAACTGATCGACGGCTTATCAGCCGAGAGAGTCTATCCGGTCCTCAGAGTTGGAGATAAAGGCTGTTTCTCAGTCGAGCTTGCCGAACCCGCGCCCTTCGACATCAGGGATGAGATCGTCCGGAAGCTTTCGAACGGAGATAATCCGATACTTATCGATGAACTTATCGCAAGCGGGAAAATCGTTCTTTCGGCGGAGCAGGAGGAGTGGTTCCTTCAGCGGAAAAGCGCGATTCTTCTTCCTCTGATAACGAAATCCGGGCTGGTCGGCTTTCTTGTTATCAGCTGCAAGACTACAGGAGAGGATTTCACTGCTGAAGAACTTGAGTTGCTTGAAAACCTTTGCGCGCAGACAGCTCTGGTAGCTGAGAACCTGGAACTGCTTGGTGAAAAGCTGGAAAAAGAAAAACTCCAGGAGCAGATGAGAGTAGCCAGGGAAATACAGAAAGGTCTTCTACCGGGAATAATTCCCGATCTCCCCGGGCTTGAAGTGGGAGCTCTAATACGCTTCTGCCTGGATGTTGCCGGGGACTACTATGATATTATCCCGCTCGATGACGATAGAACGGTTCTTTCTATCGGTGATGTCGCAGGCAAAGGAGTAGGAGCTGCTCTTCTCATGGCCAACCTGCAGGCTTCTCTCAGGACCACGCAGGCCATGGGTGTATCCCTTTCCGAATCAGCAGAGAAGATTAACAAACTTGTGTTCGAGAATACACCATCGGACATGTTCATCACATTTTTTCTTGTTCTTGTCGATTCAAAAAAAGGTACTCTGAGGTATGTTAATGCAGGACACAATCCCCCCTTCCTCATCGGCCGGAAAGATGGAGTAAAATTACTGTCGGAAGGTGGAATTCTTTTCGGAGTTCTGGAAGATGCCTTGTATACTGAAGGAGGAATCGAGTTCAATCAGGAAGATATACTGCTTATGTATACAGACGGAGTCTGCGAGGCAATGAATCTTTCCGAAGAAGAGTACGGTGAGAAACGGCTGGCAAAACTAGTAGCCGCCAACCGGAAACTACCACTTGCGGAATTACTTCAGCTGATTGAAGACGAAGTCGCACTATTTCACGAATCGGACATTTACGAAGACGATTTCACTCTGTTAGCTGCTAGACTGAAACATGGATGATTTGATTCCGACAGTTAAACGCTCTTTTACGTTCAGGAGGAGATCATAATGAAATGGGCAGTTATCGAGATGAGCATAAAGTGTCCACATTGTGATTCCCCTGTTCATATTGATGGACCATACAGGAAAATCCTCTGCCGAAACTGCCAGTCAGAGATCGATTTCCCGGAAGATGTCTGGAAGGATCTCCTGGAGGACATGCAGGGTGAGGTTGTGAATGAGTTTGAAGAAGGAGAGGGATCCAGCAGCACGATCTTCGGTCATTTCAACATGAGTATGATGTACGCGAGATTAAAGGTTTACTGCAGAAGCTGCAAAAGAGATTTTGATATGGAAACTGAATATACCGGACAGGATACGCTTGTCTGTCCGGACTGCGGGGCCAGGACCCCGATATTTCCAGCTCCGGAATGGTTCAAGAAAGCTATGAGCAGAGCGAAACTGATCGCAGGAGCGTTGCCTGATACTGAAGATGTCAGTGAACTTGAAGGATTGTCAGGTCCGGTTGCGTTCAGCTGCCCTCAATGTGCCGGTTCTCTGATGATTGATGGAAATGAAAGAATTGTCATATGTGAGTACTGTGAAACCAATGTCTATCTGCCTGACGACCTCTGGCTCAGGCTCCATCCGGCGAAGAAGAAGAACCGCTGGTTCGTCGGCCTGGAGTAGAATAAGGTTATCGGTCCGAGATGTTTTCGGGCATGATTGAGGAGTACTATGAAACAACCTGTTGCATTGCTCAGATGGCATCTTTGTCGAAAAGACATTTTCAGAAAAGGGTATCCTGAGAAACCGGAAGAAATCCAGGTAACCGTCACCAGAGGTTCCGATTTCTGCCTGGAATTCTGGCTATCCCGAATGAACGATCCCTTGATCGTTGTGAGAGATGTGTTCAGCTGGTGGGATGAATCCGCAGGTGAAATTCAGTCATGGGTCAGAGCGGATCTGTTCACTGAATCGATTACTAAGCGAAATCTGCTATTGAAGCACGATGATTGTATCTCGATGAAAACACCCAGGGTTCTCACGGAGGATATGGTTTTCCTTCAGTTCATGTTCCATAAGAAACAGTTCGACAGGATCTGGAGTGACGCATTCAATAAGAGAGAGGGACTGGAGAGCATCATAACTGTTCCATCCTCCCGATGGATGGATTTCACGCAGCAGGCAAGGAAAGCTTCCTCTACAATGTACGGTATACTGCTGAGAGCGGGATCGGCGGGGGGTGGAAGATGATCGAGAATAAGTATCTCAGATTTCACTTTCTCAACGTTGGGCATGGTGACGCAACAATAGTAGAGTTCCCGGATTACGGTTCTCCCGCAATAGCAAGATTCGGTATCATCGATTTTGGTCCACGCAAAGGTCCGGAACTTGTATTGGATTATTTGAGAGAATTGATCAGGATCAGGACAGATCAGAATTCAGATATGTATCGAATTGAATTCGCCTGCGTTACTCATCCGCACGAAGACCACTACGGCGCATTGAAAAAATTTCTTGAAGAGTACGCTGATTCTTCGGATTCATCGAAGAACAGGCTTGATTCCTTCTGGGATTGCGGGTTCCGGACAACATCCTCTAGGTACAACAATATTCTTAGGAAGCTCATCCTGAACCATAACGTCTCTTTCATGCGATTGGCAGCCGGGGCTGAATTTGATTTCGGCAGGGTGCATGCAACCGTACTTGCTCCTTCGATTGATCTAAGAAACCGCTTTGACACATTTGGTGTTGACAAGAACAATGCTTCGGTAGTGCTGAGGTTCAAACTGCTGAATTCTTATGCTATCATCGCCGCTGATGCTGAATATGAATCCTGGGGGAAAATCACGGAAGAGTTCCCCCGTACTCGGAGAATCCAGTTCGTGCCTGATGCTCTGGGATTAGCTGAGCGCAACGAGACTTCTGATCAGCTGAAATGTGATCTTCTTCGATCTTCTCATCACGGCAGCATGCATGGCACTGATCTACGTTACATTGAGCGGATTAATCCCAACAGGATCATAGTCTCTGCCGGAAGTCAGCAGTGGTACGAGGAGAACGAACCGCGATGGACAGGCCTTTTTCCTCATCCTGTCACAGGAACAATTGTTGATTGCCTGCATAAGGATGTTGAGCAGATGGTCACCGGGGAAGAAGGACACATTCTTGTTTCCTATAAAGGCGGCTGGACTCCATCCAGTGTTGAGAAAATCCGGGAAAACCCGGGAGATCAGGCTTTCTCCGCCCGTCTTGGAAGTTTAATCAGTTAGCAGAGCCTGGATACACTCCTGTCAATCGCTGAATCGTCTCACTCTTAAAGCACAGTGTGAATTGATACTGTTTTTCTCATAGTACCGCTGGTGGTAATCCTCAGCGGGCCAGAAAACAGATACGGGCTCGATCTCCGTTACAACCCTGTAACCACTGTCATTCAGAAGGGCTACAAGGTGTTCCGCAGTTACTCTCTGCTCTTCCGATGTATAGAAGACTGCTGAACGGTACTGCGTTCCAGTGTCCGGTCCCTGGCGGTTTATCTGAGTGGGGTCATGTATTTCGAAGAACAGCTTCGCAAGTTCTTCATAACTTGCTATTGAAGGATCGAAGACAATCCGGACTGCCTCGGCATGTCCGGTTGTACCGCTGCAGACATCCTGGTAGGAAGGTTCTTCCATCTCTCCGCCGGTGTAGCCTGCTTCTGTCTCCAGAACACCCTCCTGCTGCATGAACAGATGCTCCAGACCCCAGAAGCAGCCGCCCGCGAATATTGCTGTTTCCTCTGTCATTGCAGGCTGAAACATCATGGATATGGAATTAACGCAATGCCTCATATCAGCAGGTGTATAACCCTCTCCCGTGAATACATGTCCGAGATGCGCCCCGCAGGCCTTACACAGAATTTCCGTCCTGATTCCATCCGGATCAGGTCTCCGTTCAATCGCTCCTTCTATTTCATCATCGAATGAAGGCCACCCGCATTGTGACTGGAACTTGCTGTCAGAAGTATATAGCTCGGCACCACATCTTCTGCACAGGTAGATCCCCTTCTGAGAATGATCAACGTACTCTCCGGTGAAAGGAGCTTCAGTTCCTCCATCAAGAATCACATGCTCTTCTTCGGGGGTGAGTTCCCTGTAATTCATTTCTTCCTCACTTCCTGATGGAATAGTGATGCTCAACACAATCAACCCTGAGAAGATAATCGCAACTCTGGTAATAGTGTTTATCATGTTTCCTCCGATACTTATTCATTCGATAACCGGATTATTGCTGATCTATATCCTCATGTCATGATAACCGATCGGATTCATGAAAAGATGTGCTCTTTCATAAAGTGATCTGAACAGTAATATTTCATGAAATAGAAGAGGAATACAGGATTGTACAACAGCAGGAGATGAGATTATGGCTATCACAGGACGAATTGTACTGGTTATTATTACAGTACTGTTAACTGCGGGAACATCCTTTGCTCAATGGAATTTCGAGGTGGTAGACAACTCCGTGAACGTTGGATGGTATTCCTCTATTGCGATTGACTCTGCTGATTATCCGCATATTGCCTATCTGGATGCCTACAACCACACATTGAAGTACGCATGCTGGACGGGTAGCGAGTGGTTCATTGAGACTGTTGATACAGGTGTCGGTCCCGACGAACTGGACAAAAGCATTTCCATTGCACTGGATTCACTTGGAAACCCCCATATAGCCTATTCTACATCGCACGGTAATCCTGGCGATACAATAAGATATGCCTATTGGGACGGCGCTGCGTGGCAGAAAACCGATATAGTTGATTCTGGTTATGGGCTCATATGGCCATCACTTGCGCTTGATTCTCAGGATCGGCCTCATATTTCATGGTGTAATGAAACAGGAGGATGCCTGGAATACGCCAGGTGGGATGGTTCAAACTGGCAGGTAACCACGGTGGAAGCAGGCTCCTGCACAGGCTATTGCAACTCTCTTGACCTCGACTCTTCCGATTATCCCCACATATCGTACATCAGTGCGGCTGAATACCTCAAGTATGCAAGGTGGAACGGTGCGGACTGGAAAAAGGTTACACTGGATACGGTCGGGTATTACGGTTTCGAGGGCATTAACACCTCTATTGCTGTTGATGAGTCGGATCATCCGCATATTGCCTACACATATTGGCTGACCGACGACTTGAAATACGCATACTACAACGGTTCGGACTGGCAGATAACAACCGTTGACAACAATGCCATTACAGGAAAGGAACCCTCTATAGCAGTGGATTCAGAGGAGTATCCTCACATCTCATATCGAAGTACAGCGCTTAAATATGCCTGCTGGACCGGTTCCGCATGGGATATTCTTGTGCTTGACGAAAGCGGTAACGCAGGAATACAGAATTCCATCGCGCTCGGAAGCGATGACAACCCCCATATCTCCTATGCTCAGGGAAGCAGTGCCGTTCTTAAATATGCCTGGTATGGTTTGGCACAGGGAATGGAAAATCCCTCCCAGCCTGCGCAGGGTCGCCTTACTATGATATGTTCATCGCCGGTCCGGGACTTCCTGACCGTCAACTATACTGTTCAGGGCACCGGTTCGGTTGATCTGGCGATATACGATATTCTAGGACGCCGCACAGGAATGATTCTAAACGGTGAACGATCTTCCGGCCTTCATAATATTGTCTGGAATTGCGATGGCATGCCCAACGGGGTTTATATGTGTCTCCTTACATCGGATAGTGAGATGATAGCCCGAAGATTCGTAATCATTAGGGAGTAGCGGGGTCAAATCTTTCCTCTTGCCTTTTTGCTTTCCTCTTCTTGCGAAAATATCAAGAGGAAAGATTTGACCCCTTTCCTCCAGTAGATGAGGAGTTCAAATGACGATACAGAATTACTCAGTGGGAATGACACGAGGATGGTCGATGCCGGTTCTCTTGAGCTTTTTCCTGGCGATCCCAGAGCTTGCTGCCCAGGATTTCACCAGGATCACCACTGGCCCAATCGTCAACGACGACCGCTATTCCGAGGGATCCTCCTGGGGGGACATCAACAATGACACATACCTGGATATCTTCATCCCCCATGCTTTTGACGACCGATCCAACCTGCTCTTCATCAATAACGGCGACGGCACCTTCGATCAGGTTACAGGGGGACCGGTGGTCACCGATATCAGCACCTCCTCCGGGTGCAGCTTTGGCGACTTCGACAATGACGGGAATCTGGATCTCTTCGTCCCGAACTGGAATGGAATCAGCAGCCATCTGTACATGAATCAGGGAGCTGGCGTTTTCATCAAAATTACTTCAGGGCAGATCGTTAATGACGGTGGCTGGTCATTCAATTCGAGCATTGTCGATTACGATAACGATGGCAATCTGGATATCTACGTCGACAACGGCGCCTTTACTACCTTCGTTGAAGACAATTTCCTCTACCGAGGTAATGGTGACGGCACGTTCACGAAGATAACCGTAGGCGACATAGTCAACGATAATGAGCATTGCCTGAGTTCCAGCTGGTGCGACTATGACAACGATGGGGATCAGGATTTATTCACTGCAAACAGTGATCCTTTCAACGGAATCCCGATAGACAATTTCCTGTATCGGAACAATGGCGATGGAACCTTTACCAGACTCACCGAAGGAGTGATCGTGAACGACAACCGCATCTCCATCGGAGGCAGCTGGGGAGACTATGACAATGACGGGGACTTCGATCTCTTCGTCGCCAACTGGTACGGAGAAGACAATCACCTCTACCAGAACCTCGGTGACGGTACTTTCGCTCTTGTCACTACAGGAGAAATCGTCAACGACGGAGGGAGTTCGGTCAGCGGTGCCTGGGGCGATTACGACAATGATGGAGACCTGGACCTGTATGTTGCCAATGACTGGAACGAGAATAACTTTCTCTATCGAAACGACGGCAACAGTACATTCACACGGATTCTGGAGGGCGACATCGTAAATGACGGAGGCCGGTCGAACGGGGCCACCTGGGTTGATTATGACAACGATGGCTGGATTGACATGTACGTCCCTAATGGCCAGAACCCCGATCAGAGCAATTTCCTTTACCGAAACAACGGTATATCAGGAAACCACTGGATAAATATCCGTTGTGTCGGGAGCCCATCCAACACTTCGGCAATCGGCACCAGAGTGAAAGCCCGAGCGGTTCCGGGCACGCAGGTTGTGTGGCAGGTTCGGGAGGTCAGCGGTCATCAGGGATTCAATGCCCAGGAGAGCTTCAATGTCGAGTTCGGCCTCAGAGATGCGACCCTGGTTGATTCACTTGTGTTCCAGTGGCCTTCAGGGGCTGTTGAAACCTATACCGATGTTGACGCGGACCTGTTCTATACAGCAAGTGAAGGTGTAGGACTCAGCATCGTACAAACCTTTATCGAAGAGGAGCCGGGCACTCACCGACCGTTTCAGCCATGTCTGGCACAGAATCATCCCAATCCCTTCGGTCCTTCGACGACAATTCCATTCAGCATTCCCGGGGAAACGGGTACGAATGACCATGTGAGCCTGATCATCCACGATATCAGTGGCCGGCATGTGCGGACCCTCGTGAATGCAGCCCTTGCACCTGGAAGCCACAGGGCCGTTTGGGACGGGAATAATGACAGCGGCATGCGAGTTCCATCGGGAATCTATATCTACACCCTGATGAGTCGCGACCAGGCCTCCTGCGGAAAGATGATCTTACTCTAGGGTCAAACCTTTGACCCTCTTGGGAGACCCTCTTAGGAAAGCCCGAGAACTGTCCAGGTAGCTTCAAACTCGTGGAGCACTCCAACTCTCTTGTGATTGAATGGATGTTTGATCTAGAGCAGTCAGAAATTCTGCCTCCAGTATCAATCAGCTCAATTCAGGGTGATTTGCCTTCATCCATTCCCGGAGCTTTTTCAGTAATGACTCTGCGGTTTTGAGTTCGCAATCTGTTTTGCTTTCTGATACCACGCTTGCTAAATCGTAAATCGAATGATGTCTAGCCTGTCGATAATTCTGAGTCTCACTCACTTCTTTTGATGAAAGACCAACGGTTTATTGAAGTGAAGACTCTGGACAATGGAAGTTGTTGTACGTATAATAGGGACAACAACTACCAGTGTTAAGGAGAGCTGCAGTGGAAGTGAATAACTCAAACCTTGCAGCAGCGCTAAATATGCTCGGAGAGCGACTGCGTCTTAAGGATACTCCCTCCGTGAGACTTGTCGCATGTGGAGGATCTGCACTGATAGCCATGGGGCTTGTTTCCAGAACCACAGATGATGTTGATGTTGTAGAACTCGTAGACGCCCATCAGCAATTGATCAGTCCTGCACCCTTTCCGGAATACCTTGAGGAGTCTATCAGAGAAGTCGCCATTTTGATGAACCTTTCCGAGGACTGGATGAATTACGGACCAAGCCGTGATTCAGGTGGACTATTCCAGAATGGATTACCAGAAGGACTGCTTGCCAGAGCGCACAGGAAGGACTACGGATCTCACTTGATTACTTACTTCATCGACCGCATAGATCAAATCCACTTCAAGGTCTTTGCCTCCGCAGACAGGCTTGGAGTTCATGTAGATGATCTTGTCTCACTGAATTCTTCCAATCAGGAAATGGAGAACGCTGCCAGATGGTGCATGACACATGATCCATCCGAAGGGTTCAGGATGATCCTTATCTCAATGTATGAGCAGCTTGGATACAGCGATGTCGCTGAAAAACTGTAAACTCAGACTGCTGAATCGAATGCTTGACCTCGTCTGGTCGCAGTGGATCACTCTGGGTATATCCGGCAATGCCCGTCTGGTAGAGAAGTGGGTGCTGGACCCTGAAGCCCTGGTTCTCTTCACATGCACAGTCGGCAGGTATGAAGCCCGCGTATTTGATTCAATGCTGGAGTGGCTGAGCATCAACCAGCGATTCTTCAACATCCAGCGTCTGAAGACGATCAACCAGCGTGAGAATTTCGCAGGAAAGCAGCTCCTTGCAGCCATTGCCCACCTTCTGATGAAGCCGGTCTCCAGGTCTAAGTGGGAGAGACTCAGCAAGGAGATATTCAACCATCCATTGAAGTCGGAACAGCTCTTCAGACTTAAGGACGGCACTCCCCACCCCTGGCTTGGCGATTCGGATGATGCTTTCAGCAATGCGGGTTACAGCAGACAGGAATTCAAACAACGCAATACAGTTATGCAGTTTAAACCAGATCTCTCCGCGAATTTGATCCTGAAGCTTCGAACTCTCTTCGGTTTAAATTCCAGATGCGAGGTTATCTCCTATCTATTAACGCACAAGGAAGCAAATCCTACAGAAATTGCTGCCGCAACCGGGTACTCATCAAAAACGATCTACAACGCCATCTCCGAGATGCATATGTCCGGGAAGCTGAATAAGCGTATTAGTGGCAGGGAATCTCTGTACAGCCTCAGGGACAACTCATGGCAGATATTCCTCTGCCCGGCAGGCAGAACAGCGGGCTGGATGAATTGGCCCAGGGCATTCAGGGCTCTTGAGATCATCTGGATAGCACTGAATAATCCCATCCTGGAGAATGAGTCAATTCAGGCAATCGAAAACGAGCTGATACTGGCAATCCATAAGGTCTTACCACAGCTGCTTCAAACGGCTCCATCTACAGTTATGCAACTTCAGAGGACTATAGATCTGCCCGGATCGAGATTCGAGGAACTCTGCAGCATACTGTGTGATCTGGTGGGATTCTATGAAACAGGTTGAATGAATAAGAAAAAAGATGTAATCAGGAGGTATTAACGTACTGCATAAAGACAGCTATCACTGCTTCCAAATAATACCATACCCTCTGATATTACCGGTGAGGAGACTATGAACCCATTTGTCTTGAACTTCCACAGCTCCAAGCCAGTCAGGATGTCCAGAGCGTAAAGGTTGCCATCATTGCTTCCGAAAAATACAATACTATCCGCTATTGCCGGAGATGACTGAACACAATCGCCGGTATTGAATCTCCATCTCTCCTGTCCTGTTTCCGTATTTACCGAGTAGAAATTACTATCCCAGCTTCCAAAATATATTAGGTCATTAAATACTGCAGGAGAGGATACTATCGCATCACCAGCTCTGAAAATCCACTTCTCCAGCCCCGTTTCAATATCCAGAGCATATAAACTGCCATTCCATGATCCAAAATACACAGCATCATCCGAAATTGTCGGAGTAGATTGAATCCAATCGCTCGTTCTGAATTTCCATTTCATTTCTCCGGTCAGTACATCTACAGCATAAAAGCAGCTATCACTACTTCCAATAAATACTGTACCATCATGCAGAGCCGGAGAAGAAATTATCTGATCTTCAGTTTTGAAGTTCCACAATTCCCGCCCGGTAAGTTGATCAACAGCATAAAGAAAGCCGTTACGACTTCCGAAATACACTACACCGTCCAGTATTGCCGGGGAGGAATAAACCATACCATAATATGAGTAATCCCATATTTCTTCTCCTGTTATGGTGCTAATCGCATAAATACCGGTATCACTGCCGCTGGCATAAACCATCCGTTCAGATACTGCAGGAGATAAGGTAATCCAGCTGTCAGCTTTATATTTCCATTCTTCCTCTCCCGTCTGGATATCAACGGCATAGAGACAACTATCACAGCTACCAAAATAAACCGTACCGTCATGCACTATCGGTGAGGAGAATATTTCGCCATCGGTTCTGTATCTCCATGCCAAAGAAGCCAACTCAGAAGGGGCTTCTGAATCGTAAACCCCTGTTCTTTCAGGATTATTCTGAAACATGCTGGCGCTATTCTCACTCTGGCATCCCGCAGATAAAATCAGTATTGCAGCCAGCAAAGTGAGTGATATTATCTTCATTAAATTGTATTACCCTTTTCTCAGTTTCTTCAACTGAAATCAAGGATACTACCAGATATATTATTGGTCAACCTCATTAGTATATACCTGTAGGATCCAGAAAAGACAGTTCATAAATGTTCGAAGTGCGTAGGACAAATGAAGGTCATCTCTTTCATAGAGCAACAGTTTGTCATCAGGCGTATCCTGAAACTTCTTGATCTCTGGGAAGATCCAAGACCCCCGCCAGAGCCGCTGGAGCTGGTCTGCGAGCCCTTCCATTCGCGAATATCAGTTCCATGGCAGGATGATGTGCCGGAGATAGAGGTTGGATAATTTGTCAGCGATCCGGCTTCAGGGGGTGTAGTGCTCCATGATGCGGTGCTTCCAGTGAAAATCAGTGAAAATCTGCGGGAAGGCATATTTGACCAGGCTTGTTTCGGGCAGTATGGTCAGTTTCAGGCAACGATGATATAGTCATTTCAGGTTACATACCTCTTGACTCGAGGTTGGTCCCAAGCTGTTCGCGAAAAAGGACAGATCAGGATTTCTTTAGGCATTGGATGAAATGATAGTAAAAACCCGCTGGAAGAATGGCATAAGATAGCAAATGATATAATGGTTGTTTAACAAGATAGGCTCTTATTCCATGGGAATTTTCAGGATCAGCAGGAAACTCAAGTCCGAACCGCTTGAGCGTGTAAAGCCACTGTTGGATGAAAGTCCCGTTGATGTGGATGCAGCTATGGTTGTCTTCCAACCGGTATTGGATCAGATAGATTTCGATTTAAAAATCAAGTACGATCTTGAATCTATACTGGAAGAGAACAGCTTTGAGGAACTATCCCTGTTCTGGAAATACGTAAAGCGCACCCGATCGTTCTGCAGTCTACTCGTTTTGGGGATTTTTCTACTTGCAGCCGGCACGGGAATATTAGTAATCGGAAAGAATTTGAAACTGGCAGATGAAGCGACCACCACGTGGTTGGTTACATACGGCACTGTCATTGAATCAGAAGTCGGTTCCTCACGTGGTTCTAGTGAAGTCGGTGATTATACCAGAGTCGGAGGTTCAACTGGAAGCCGGGGAGGGGGATCCATGGGTATTGACGGCAGAACGTCCGGAGGGCCAGGACCTATCCTGTACTCCCCTGTAATACACTATACCTATGTAGTTGACGGCCAACGATACTACTCCGACAGGGTTTTCACCGACGACCGTTACGCAAATGATGATTTGGGTCAGCACGAAGCTATTATTGACAGATATCCAGAAGGAAAAGACGCAGAAGTATTTTACAATCCGCAGGATCCCGGACAGTCCGTACTGATTCCCGGTGACTCACCGGGAACTGAACACACATATACTTCCGGGATCATAATCCTCGTCATCGGAGGATTTTGCACCTTGCTGTTTGCTGTATACACATTAAGAAGGATTTAGTATTTCCTAGCCTCTCCTGCTACTCCCAGCTATCCG
>JAUVEU010000066.1 GCA_030594645.1 Candidatus Aegiribacteria sp. | reverse complement strand
GAACCGCTCTGAAAGCAGGCGCCGGAACATATTTCAATGACGATGAGCATCTGCTTCGCGGTTCGGCCGAGATTCAATACAGATTCCCCTGGAGCATGGAAGCTACTGCAGGTGTACGGACAGCAACCGAAACTGCGGAATCAAGCTGGAGAGCCTGGACAGGTAATAACTGGCAGCCTCTTGATAAATTCAATATCAGAACAAAACTCTCGTTCACAGGATGGAGTTCCGACGTGGATTCCACTGAAAACGGAACCGGTATTGAACTTAAGATCCGATACTCTCCTGTCAGCCTGCTATCGCTCGGTCTTGGCGGAGCCGCTTTTGCAACCGATGGATACAACTCCAGGGTATACGCGGCAGAACCCTTCTTCCCGGGTGAGTTCGGCTCCACAGCGCTATGGGACAGGGGCTTCATGTTCCATACGAGCATTTCCGCTGAAATCAGTGAAGACCTTTTTCTCCGAGTAAGGTTCCTGAGAAAAATCATCGAGAACGTAACTGTTATGGGCTCCGGCTGGGAAGAAACCGAAGGCGACTCCAGAACCGAATTCGGTTTTCAGCTTGACTGTGCCTTCCTCTAACCCGCATATTTTTGCAAATATTCTGAGAGGGGATAAACTTTGAGACCATCCTGGGATGAATACTTTCTGAAACTCGCGATGCTTGCTTCC
The DNA here is from genome assembly GCA_030594645.1 of Candidatus Aegiribacteria sp. Lineage (GTDB taxonomy): Bacteria > Fermentibacterota > Fermentibacteria > Fermentibacterales > JCC-6 > Aegiribacteria. The sequence continues at coordinate 12,877 of JAUVEU010000066.1, read as the reverse complement.
GAACGGGCCACATGCCCTAGAATGCACTGCGGCTGTGTACTGGTAAAAGACAGGTATGTGCTTTCAACAGGTTACAACGGTTCTCTCCCCGGACTGGAACACTGCGAGGACGTAGGATGCCTCATTGTTGATAACCACTGCGTGAGAACAAACCATGCCGAGATGAATGCTATTGCCCAGGCCGCAAGGCACGGCGTTCCATTGAACGGCGCCACCGCTTACGTGACGAATATGCCGTGCACCACCTGCGCTAAAGCTCTGCTCGCTGCCGGGATTGAACGGGTTGTTATCTTCTCCGACTACCGCGGTTCGCTTGCTGAAAAATTCCTTGATGAATCAGGTGTTCCGATTGACCGGCTGCCGATGCCCGAGTTGGAAATAGACTACGATCTTGAAGGATACTCCTCCGCGAAGAAGTTCGAAAACTGACCATTCGGATTCGGTCGTCTTTCCGGACTGCCCCGGATTACTAATATGCACACTGCTGTACCAGATCTTCAGAACATTATACTGACATGCATTTTCTTACAGTATAGAATAATATATTCCGATATTGCGTTTATTTTACAGTATGGAATAAGTTTGCATCTGGGATCTACATACCAGAGTTCCTCACAGGTGCTCAGTCCTGAAGATTAAAACGAAACAGAAAGACCGGCCAGAACAGGCCAGTCGAGTTCATCTCTCTGCGAAGCAGCAATTTCAATCGTATATGAGCCGCTTGACTCGTATGTATACCGCAAACCCGCGAAGAATCCGCTTATCTCTTCCTCGCCGGGAGAATACTGATAGCCCGCCGAACACCCATACTCTCTGTAATTAATGCTCATTCCGCATCCATAGGCATCGGAAGTCGAGAATCCGATTTTCCCGCCTGCAAAACCTGTAAGAATTGATGATATCCGATAACTCGCCCCGGCGGATACTTCGGTTGGCATATCCTTATGAATACCCTGCCATGAAGGAGTCTGCCCGACACCTGTAATAACGATACCGGCAAGAAACCCGCCGGAAGGTTTAAAAGCCAGCCCGGCGTTCGCGGTAATACCGGCTCCTCCCTCAGCTGCCACATTCTCCCAGGACACACCTGCGGAAACACCAGCGTCAATACAGCCGGCAACTGGAAATGACACTCCGGCCATTGCGCAGCCTGTTGAATAGGAATACTCACCTGTGACAGCACCTGACTCATCTCTTCCGATGAGCCCTCCTCTGCCCAGATAAACAAGACCGGTTCCGACTTCAATGTCAGGTCCGATAGAGAAAGCACCTGCGACTGAGACAGCTGTGGTTGAAAGATTCCAGCGACCTCCAGCAGCACTGAATCCGGTTTCACAAAGAGCCGGATTCGACAGCATGGATTCAGGGCCGGTACCTATCGCGCAGCCGGCGGGTCCGAGCATCATCATCGATGGGAACCCTGGAGATGACAGAACCAGAAGGTCAGTTGTACCGGTCTTACCTGCGACAGCAAGAGAAACTGCCATCAGCGGGATACAGAGAAGTATTCGGTACATGTCTCACCTCCTGAAGTTCTGAAGACAGCAGCGTAAAGGCCCGGAGAAACCATTCCATCAGCGGTTGAAAGATTCCAGGTATAAGAACCGGATACAGCATTTACATCAAGGAGCTTCTCTCCATTAAGATTGAAAATCATTATAGAGGAGGACTGCCCCCCGGTCGCGTCCCACGTGAAGGTAACCACTGAGGTTGCTGGACTTGGATATACGGCGAATTCATCGATCGAATCCGGATCTCCTCCACCGGTGGGCGGCATGGAATTGTAATAGACTCCCTGTCCATCCGAGGATATATAGAATGTACCGTCAAGATCGGTTCTGTAGATGGTTATATCTCTGCCGTTCAGTCTGTTAATAACTTCCGTGTGTGGATGGCCGTAAGGGTTTCCCGCACCAACACATATGGCGGCAATTGAAGGATTGATCTCAGCCAGCCACTGTGTGCAGGTAGATGTATATGACCCGTGATGCCCTACCTTCAGAACATTTGCTGATATGTCATCAATTTCTCCTGTTGAGAGCGCTCCCAGAATAACGTCTTCTCCGCCATCCGTCTCGAGGTCACCTGTAAAGATGAATGAAACTTCATCGTACGTAAGCCGGATGGTTATTGAAGAGTTGTTCATATTGGATGGAGACATGGGATCGACAGGATGAAGCACCTCAACCGTCAACTCGGGGCCCCAGTTCAGGAAATCCCCTCTGCGCGGAGTAATGAATTCAGAACCGTTGCTCTCGATCGCTTCAAGATAAGTTTCGTAAGTCCAGCTGCCTCCGTACGGCCAGCCGGTGTCATATGCTGTTACGACCGGGAGTGTATTATAGACTGATATCAGCCCGCCGATATGATCGGCATGGGGATGCGTGCCGATAACACCGTCCAGGTATGTAACCCCGAGGCTGTCCAGAAGAGGGAGTACTCTCTCCGCACCGCAGTCCCACACCGGAGGATAAGTACTCATATCACCAGCGTCGATCACATAATGCCTGCCGCCTGGTGTGCGCACAGCGATTGCGTCACCGGAATACTCATCGAATGTGGGATCTATGAAAAAAACAATAAGAGGGTCAGTCGCGAAAACGGAGTGAACAAAGAGAACAACCAGCAGAACAGAGACTGTTTTCAAGTAATTTCTTTCAGTTTACTGAACGAAGGCTTTTATGAATGCCCAGCTGTTCTGCGCGAATGAATTCACATAGACACTGTTCAGTGAACCGGGTGAGCCGAAATCACCGTTCCCGAAAGCCATTGTGGATTCGTCCCATGTTGAAGATGTATTGGAAATCCATCCCGGATTGATTCGCTCGCATGAGTGGCCCACTGTTACAGGCCAGCTGCTGGTGTAAATAATTTCGTCAATAATTTCCCTGGAAGTATCGCGCAGTGTCAGCCTGCCCGTATCGTTTATGGTGAAATCGCTGTATACATAATCCGGAACAAGACCGCCGTTCATGGATTCATCTCCGCACGCGCAAAGGACGTAGAAACCATCCGGCGGCAGCAGGTAAGTTGACATCGTTACTTCCTGTCCAAGAGCATTTAACAGAACCCATCCGGCAAGGTTAACCCAGTCTCCCGATCTGTTGTACAGCTCCACCCATTCGCCGTCTGCTTCAGTATAGGAAGCAGTGGGATGTGCCATGAACTCATTAATAACAACGACACCGCTGGACAGGGTTCCTTCGTCACCGTCACCGGGGACAAACGGCGTTAGCTGAGCAATCAACAGAATAGAAAGCAATATCATAGGTACCTCCTTTGAAGCACACCATTCCACGGCACGCTTCATCATATTTCATAGGAGTTTGAGACCCTTTTGTCAACTCGTGCCAATCCGGCTGCTAATAATCAAGGAGGGTTATCTTCCGTATCTGACGGAAGCCTTCCCCCGTCATGAGCCTGCAGAAATAGAGACCGGGGCTGACAGATGCTCCGGAATTGTCCTTTCCATTCCATTCAACTGTATGATATCCTTCACAAATACCGCAGTCGACCAGAGTTCTTACTTCTCTCCCCGTTATGTCATAAACTTTCAGGATTACATGCGATTCGCCTGACAGCTGATATGCTATCGCTGCGCTGGAACCGAACGGGTTCGGACAACTCTGAAACAGAGCTGTCTCGATATCGATACCGGACTCGCCTGTACCGGCTGGAGCACAAAGCTCTACATCCCCTGAAGCCACAAGGCTGTCATTCTGCTGATCGATCACTATCAGATGGAGATCGTAATGTCCGGGTTCAAATTCAGCTGTGTTCCAGACACCCAGTATACCTTCGTAAACTTCATCTTCTGATTCCAGGATGAGATTCCATTCAGGATATCCGTCGAAAGCCCAGAACAGCTCATACTTCGCGAAATCATTGTCCGTGCAGTAAGGTCCGACATCCACCCAGCCGGAACCGGGTACGTCAATGTCCCCTGTTTCATATTCCGAATCAGTATCGAGCGCGGCGCCCATTGTCATAGCGGCTCCATAAGCAGAAGGCCTGTACTGGAAATAGGAGTTGATGGATAGCAGTTTTGCGTTGTCTCGGGCAAAATTTGCGGTTCCGCACATCGATCCGCTTCTCGGTACGACAGAGGAATTAATCAGCAATGTCGTGGAGCTGTCCCATGCCGTTACAAATGTCGAGCACGAACCGTTCACGAAACAATAGGTCCCCGCTCCAACGGAAGATACCGAACTCGGGAAACCGATGGCAATTGAATTGTAAGCAGCTACGGTGGAGTTCTCCTTGGCGTGCGATTCACCCCAGGAGCAGTCGTGTATATTCAGATTGATGCTGTCGTAGGCATAAATGCACCATTGGTGGGCATAACAGTTTGTCAGTTTCAGTAACCTGTCTGTAATACTGCTCACATCAGACAGCAGCAATTCAGAATAATTCGTGAACTGTGAAATACCGGTCAGATCCACTGTACCCTCACCGAAAATCCTGAGCGTAACGTTTATGAAGGAACTATGCACGTCAGCGCTGCTTCCAGGCCAGCTTTCTATGCCCCACATGACACCGCCGCAGTCCTGGAAATGCACTGTATAGCCTACTCCCGACAGTTCGCTGATTTCTGCGGAACTGAACGTATAATCAGACACCGAAATCCAGTTCGGGAATGAGTAAGGCAGAAGGGTATCCCCTTCAGTAAAACCGAACCACGGCAGCATCGTGTCGCATTCACAGTACGACACCTGACAGAAATCATTAACAGTGAAATCACCTATAAGATCTGATCCGGAGATGTTTACCTCCGAGTTGTCGAAAAACTGCCTGAAATTCCAGAACGGATATTCAGTACCGACTGAAAGGAACTCCGTATTGTCGTACATTACCGTCCGATACACCGTATTCGCGAATACCTCCGAGTTGCCTGCGGCCTCGAATCTTGAGTTTCCGTACATTATGTGAGGGTACTGTGAATTGTACTCCTGCGGAACATACAGATATCCATTGTCAAGTATGACCTGGCCGTTTTCCTCTTCGTAAAGGGCTCCTATAAGAGTCAGTTTCGCCCCGTTTATGATATGAAGAAGCCCGTCTCCGGATACAAGCACATTACAGTCAAGAGTCTCGTCCTGCGATATTGTCATTGTATCTGTAATCGTTAATGTGTAATCAGAACCGTAGGAAGCCATCCAGAAATCCATATCCCTGGAAGACGCCTCATCATTCAGATCCGCCATTACCTCTCTGCCGTTCAGGACAGAACGTATTTCAGCTCCCCCGGATTCAATATGACATACCCTGTTAACCAGATCCTGTGGAAACAGAGCGACAGCACAGATGAGTAAGAGCATTTTACACCTCCCGGTTTCCTGTTCGACCCAATTCCTCCATGCTGTTCCTAAGCCGCCTATGTAACCGGAATACTTACCACCTGTAACATTGCGTAACAGTTCCCACCACATTTACACTGCGCAGATTCAACGCTATTAAACAGACGAACAAAATACTGATAAAGGAGTTAACGATGAATGCTCTCCTTCTGCTAATGATCCCCCTTCTTGTCTCAGGACCCTGGGAACCAACCGGACCCGAGGGTGGAGAAATCAAGGCTATTCTTCAGTCAACACAGGATACCGATGTGCTTTATGCGCTGTCCGGCGACAATCCGACTCAGGTGGTTAAATCACTGAACAGCGGTACCACATGGACAGCAATCTCTGACTTCACCGGTTCAACAGTCAGCGATATGGTAATGACAGAAGACGGCGCACTTGTGGCATTCGGCTACAGCAGGACATGGGTTTCCTATGACGGTGGAATAACATGGACTACGCATAATCAGACATATATCAATTTCTACGACGCTGTGCCCCACCCCGTAAACGGCGGAGAGATCCTTGCTACAGGATATAAGTCCGACGGATCTCCTACTATGTCTTTGTTTCATTCAACAGATCATGGTTCAACCTGGAGCGATCTTCAGTTAATCAGTTCCGGCAACAACTCCTATGGCAGATGTATCGATATTTCAACCGGGAATCCGGACAATATCCTGGTCGGCGGATATGAATACAGCAGTGGCAACGCACCCTGCCTCTTCCTGTCCACCGACGGAGGATCTTCTTTCGCCGATGTCACTCCTGCCGCAGCATCCGGGGAGTATTACTTCTACGGCGTCGGTATACATCCTGTAAATCCTGATACCTTGCTGGCGGGTACATTGTCCGGCATTTACAGATCAACGGACGGCGGCTCCAGCTGGACAAGAATACAGAACCAGTACTACGGTTACGATATCTCGTTCAGTGATGTCGATCCTAATCTTGTTCTGTCAGCAGGTACATACGGTAGAACCTATGTCAGCACTGATTGCGGAGCATCCTGGACAACAACTTATACAGGTATCGACGGCGACAATATCAAGTGGGTAGAAACAGATGCTTTGAACAGTTCAATTGCGTACACCGGAAGCACGATTGGTTTCTTCCACAGCTCTGACGGCGGCAATTCCTGGAACATGCAGAACACAGGACTGCTGCTGGGCAGTGTAATGGCGATGGAATATGTCAACGGATACATCTTCATGAACATGGAGGATTTGGGGGTCTTCCGAACCGAGGAAGGTTTCTCTGTTGTCTGGGAGGAGGTCACCACACCGCTTTCGTGCGGAGATTTCTGCGCAATTGAATCCAATGACGCTGACACTCTTCTTGCCCTCGAAGGAGCTGGTTGAGGAAGCTCAGAGCTCTACAGGAGCACAGACGGAGGTTCCGTCTGGACATTGGTTGATGGTTATTACGGTAACGGCTACGATATGATCCACAGTCACGGAAACACTTTCTGGAGCTGCGGGTACCTGTATCAATCACCGAACTACAGGGGCATTGTCTCACAGACAACGGACGGCGGAAACACATGGATAAGGCATGAGCTGTTCAACAGCACCAGCTACGGCTACATCAGAACTCTTGCTGCAGATCTGTCAAACCCTTACAGGATTTTCTGTATTGGATATTATGGTGGAACCTATACTATATACTACACCGTGAACGGTGGAAATTCCTGGGAATCCGTTTCCCCTGCAGGTTTCAGCGGCACACCATATGGACTGGCTGTATGCCCCGATGACGGCAATCGTCTGGCAGCTGCCACTTCAACAGGGCTGTACGCTTCGGATGATCTCGGTGCGAACTGGTACAGGGTAACTACACTTTTCAACGGAGCCAATGATGTCTGCACCTCAGAACAGCTCGGCGGGCTTCTTATATCGACATACAATGACGGAGTCTGGCTCTGGGAAGGCTGGGCAGGAACACCGGCACAGTTCGGAGATGACCTTTACTCCTCGGTTCAGTGCGTTGAAGAGGGCATTGAATATCTCTATGCTGGTACAGCAGGAGCAGCAGTATGGCGCACATACAGTTATCAGGGAATTGAAGAGGGAACCAACCCTGCACAGGACATTATTCTGACTGTCTCGCCGAACCCGGTCAGGGGATCGGCGGCTTCAGTATCCTTCACGCTGCCCGCGCAGCAGCAGGTCATCCTTTCCATTTACGACCTCTCCGGAAGAAAAGTTCTTACAGCCGGCCAGGAAGCAATGAGAGAGGGAATGAACAGGATAAATATCGACACATCGACTCTTGCCTCCGGAATGTACTTCGCAAGGCTGACAGCCGGAGATACCTCAGCAACAGCGCGAATGGTAATAACCAGGTAAGGAAATCGGGGGCCGGGCCTAACATTTAAACATTTAGCGAAATCTCAACAGTATTCACTCTTACATCTCATTGCGAAACTCGTCTCCTGAGAACCGGAGGGGAAAGATCCGGTCAGTTTCTGCTTTTCCTGAAGACGAACGTATGCTTCTCCTTTTGTGACGGGCTGAACATGCCGCCCTCCGTTACACCGCTGAGTATATCACTGCCGCTCATATGATGATCGCTGAAGGACATAATACCATCAGGCCTGAGAACCCTTTGCAGCTCTTTAAGAACCGCTCCCGGATCTCCCAGCAGGTGAAACACATCGTAAAATAGAATCACATCAATACTTTCATCCGGTATTCCGGTTGAGCAGTCGGAACAGATAGTACTGATGTTGTCCAGGTTCAGTTTCGAGGCTTTCTTCTCTATCATGTCCAGTGCTAGCCGAACCATGTCCTGCGCGTAGACTTTCCCCTCGCCCCCGACTGATTCAGAAGCAATGAAAGTATAGCTTCCGTGTCCGCATCCGAAATCAAGCACATGATTCCCCTGTCCGATATTCACTTCTTCAAGAATCCTGTTTCGCGGACGCAGAAGATCCCTGCATTTCATAAGAGACGACATGATATAGAATGCCGCGTTGGGCATCGGTCTTTTCATACACTGGCTCCTGTCAGATGAAACAATGTTGATATCACATCAGGTTTCGGAGTTGTTCCTTCAGCTTAATTATCACAGCAGAAGCTGCTCAGTAACCCATCTCCATGTGCAGTAAAAGTTCTTCCGTTTCAAGGATAAAACTGGCGTCATCAAATCCAGGGGGTCCGGACATTCCGCCTCTTACACCGTTGGATATGCAGTAACCCTCCGTAGGTTTACCGAAGAAATTCCTGTTATTGGTCCCGTCCCCATTCTCATCATGAAACGCCGATACCGCATAATCTCCGAAAGGAAGATCAGTGAATACGAACTCAACTGTTTCTCCTTCAATAACCGACATAACTCTTCTATATGCGCTTTCCTGATCCCTGAGAAAACCATCTTCAGATTCCCAGAGCACTACTCGGACATTTCCATCGCAGTTCCGCAGAGCTTCAATGGTAACTACAATTGATCCGGTCTGTTCCTCTGTGCCGGATTCGGATTCAACTGCCTGACCGAATACCGTCACCGGTAGAAGAAGGAGCATCATTAATATCCCTTCAGTAACTGTTTTTACTTTCATATAATTCCTCATTCCGTAATCTCCAGTTTCTGCAGTTCCTCTGCGAAGAACTTGTTAGCTGTTTTAAGATACTGCTCAGGAGGAACAATCGGTTTCTCAAGTTTTGACTGTGTTTTGTCGGATATCCGACCGTCAATCACCAGTTCCTCTCCGGCCTTCCGAAGAAGCTTTTTGTAATGCATCAGAAAAGGTTTAAGAAGCAGCATGTTACTCTCGAGTATCCCGCCCCCGTCTCTGTAGACCTCCGCCAGAATCTCGCTGCCCATATTCCTTGCGATTCTCCTGATAAGAAGCTCGAGGACCTGGAAATGCTCCATTCCTGTAAACCCGCAGTTCGAGATGAGAACGAGTCCCGGCATATGTCCTGTCCGTACAGGGTGTTTGCACTCACCGTTCTCATCCTTTCCTATATGAGCTTCAAGACGGGGAATCATTCTGTCCATGAAATTTTTCATTATCCCCGTTACGTTATCCACGTAAAGAGGTGTCGCAAAAACGATAATATCCGCCGAGAACTTCTCCAGCAGTTCCTGCATATCGTCCTTGATAACGCATTTCCCCGGTGTTTTGAGCCAGCATGCGAAACACCCTTTGCAATGCCCTATTTTCTTGTCAACAAGAAGAATATTCTCGGTTTCAGCTCCTGCCGCCGCCGCTCCGGCAAGGAAATTCTCAACCATTATGTGAGTGTTTCCGGCCGCACCACGCGGACTTCCGTTGAACGCGACTATTTTCATTTCCTCCTCTTTTCCTGTAAATGGTCTCTATCTTAACACCGTAAAGATAGAACTAATCTAAACATTGTCAAGATGCAAAAATATTCATAGATTCATTCTCATGACAGGAAGGGAGGAACCGTGGCTGAAACAGGCAGAACTGACAGATACCATCACGGCAATCTCAGGCAGACTCTCATGAACAACTGCCTGAAACTGATAGAGGATAAGGGCGTCTCAGGTTTCACGCTCAGAGAAGTCGCGAGAATATCCGGAGTCTCCCCCGCAGCTCCGTATCATCATTTCAGGAACAGGACGGAACTGCTGGCGGCAGTCGCTGTCATGGGCTTCAAGATGCTCGATGAAGCCCAGCGGAAAGCGTCAGAGCAATTCGACAATCCCGGACACAGGCTGAAAGCTCTTGGGAAATCTTACGTTATGTTCGCAGTGAATCATAAGGTCTACTTCCATGTGATGTTCAGAGCGAACCCTGAACCGCTAAGGGAGAACGACCAGGTGATGAACGCCGCGAAACAGGCTCTCAGGCATCTTGAGAATACCATTCGTGAATTGCATCCTGAAACAGATGAAGACAACAGCCGTCATATCCAGGTAGCCGTACTGGCATGCTGGTCGATGGTTCATGGTCTGGCTTCTCTGTGGATGGACGGCCCTTTGAAAACAATGGAAACAGGCAAACTGGATATTGAGGAATTAATCGATCTTACCCTTGGTCAGGCTGCTGCAGGCCGGGACTTCTGATAACTGGTAACATTCAAGTATTTCAACCCTGCAACAGAACACTATCCCTTCTCTTGACGTATCTATTGTATATACGATATATCACATATGGAGGTGGCGCATGTCCAAGCAGATGATAATACGCATTGATCCTGTTCTGAAGAACAGAGTTGAAAACTATGCCCGTGCAGAAGGTAAGAACCTCAGCATGATTGTGAGAGAACTACTTGAGGACTACGTTATAAACAGAGACATCAGCGGCTATATCGACGATCTCTGGAACCGCATAGGAAAAAAATTCAGAGAGCAGGATATCAGCGCTGATGATATCGAAACGATAATAGAACAGACCAGAACTGAAAAATGACAAGAATCGTTGTTGATACAAATATTTTTGTATCTTCCTTCTTTGGTGGTAACCCAAAAGAGATAATCAATCTATGGAAAACAGGCGCAATCACATTCTGTGTATCAAAGGATATTATCAACGAATACGTAGAAGTACTGAATCGGCTTGGCCTTAAGGATGAGAAGGAACTTCAGGAGCTGCTCAGGATATTCGCAGAAGGACATAATATCATCTTTGCAGCGTCAACGCCTACTCTTGCAATAGTCGAACAGGATCCGAAAGATAACATGTTCATAGAATGCGCTGTCGCTCTCAGATGCTCTCACATAGTTTCAGGAGATAAACACCTGCAATCAGTTGAAAACTATATGGGCATCAGAATAGTCAGCCCGAAAGATTTTCTGGAACGGTTTCAGAGCTGATTCCTCCTTTTCCGGATTAGTCCTCTATCCCCGCTATATATGCATGCATATTACTAAATACCTTTAGAGATTTGCATGGTAGTTACAGATAAATGCAGGAAGAGCTGCTTTCAATCATTCAGAGGTGACAAACTCCTCCAGCACCCTGTAATACCGGGGATAATTCTGTATGTCGTTGTGAGTCGCGTTCTCAATAACGACTACTTCCAGGATCTCCCGGTCGAACTCCGATATAAGGTTCTCCGTGGACCAGCCGGGAATCATCTCATCCCTCTCTGCCATAATGATAAGCGTTTCCGCGGTGATGCTTCCGGTCCTCCCCGCGGAATCGTAGCGGTCTTTCAGCATGAACTTCACCGGAAAAAACGGATAGGCTGCCCGGGCTATGTTAACCACGCTGTCGAAAGGCTCTATCAGCACCAGCCTGTCTACCTCTCTCTGAGAGGCCAGATAGGTGGCCACACCTGTGCCGAGGCTTCTGCCGATAACACAAATCTTCGAGTGTTTCTGTGATACGTAATCGTATATTGCCAGTGCATCTGAGTACAAACCCTCTTCCGTGGGGCTGCCGCCGCTCTCTCCGTAGCCTCTGTAATTGATAATGTAGATGGTCCGGTTATCGAAGATCTGTTTGAAATCGGGTATGTTCGCTTCAGGTCTCTCGCCGTTTCCGCCGAAGTAGATGACTGCTTCATCACAGCCCTCGTTCACTGCCCATCCCCTCAGGGTGATCTCTCCGCTCCGTATCTCTACGGGTTTTTCTCCGGTGTACAGCACCCCGGGCTGCGGGAAGTAGATGAAAGTTCTCTGATTCAGATACAGGTAGACGCAAATTGCCAGGTAAACAACCGCTGCTATCAGGATGACTGTCATCAGCAATCTCCTTATGGGTTCCGGGTTATTTGCCATATCATCCTGCTGTTTTACGGATTATGCTGAGAAGCTTCTGACGAACAGATGCAGCTACATTCGACGGCTTGCCGCTGGTCATACGATTGCTTCCATATACGGACGAATGATCTTGGTTACCCGGCAGATCTTTGCATATTTCCAGAGTTCATCGATCGAGCATTTTCGGCCATGTAGTACATCCCGCAGCGCTTCCAGCGCAACATCAAGTCCGATCTTGTTCCGGTACTTAAAGCAATCTGTCACTGTCTTGGCAATGTTATAGATTCTGACCTGAACGCCTTCGATGTTGTGCTCATCGACACCTTCTGTAAGAGCCTTACCAGAAAAACGAACGATCCGCATTTTAGGGAGTCTGGCTTGTGGTCGCGCGGCCCTTCGGTCCAGAGCGATCCAGACTTCGCGTGGAGCCTGCGTCCCTATCTCGTGGAAGCGAAGGGCGGAGAGCAGGCATATCACTCCCCTTGGTACTGCCTTTGCTGCCAGCATCAGCCCATAGTGGATTGTAAAATCGGCATCCGGTAGACTATACAGCCCTCGACCCACACGCACGAGTTCTCCTCTGGCGCACATTTGCCGCAGGTATTCATGGTGAATACCGAGGGAATGTATTTCAGCGGTACTCACAATACCTGAATTGCGAATTAGTTTCAGTATCTGTCCTGTCTTTTCTCTATGATATTTCATTTGCGTAATTATAGTCAAAACTTAATAACTGTCAAGAGTTATGCAAGATGTGTCTTCACATGCGTAAGGACATTACGAAGCTGATCATTCACTCTGGAAAGCTCAACATTTTTCAGACGATAGATCTCGGCTTCCTTCTCCTTCTTCTCGGTCTC
>JAUVEU010000060.1 GCA_030594645.1 Candidatus Aegiribacteria sp. | reverse complement strand
TAAGTTGAAGAAATACCGTACAACCTGCTATCATTTTTGAAAATATGTGATCTCAGTATTTGCGCTGATAGTGCGGTTTTTTCTGTTAAGTTGAAGAAGTGTGGTACGTCCCCTGGGTTTCCTACTTTGTTTTACTGGTACGCCCGCCAGGACTTGAACCCGGAACCTTCTGGTCCGTAGCCAGACGCTCTATCCAATTGAGCTACGGGCGCACCGTCTATTTGGGTTGGGCCGCTATACTAACTAAACAAATACCCTTTGGTCAAGATGATACATCGTAAATCAGACTGTATTTCAGCAGCGCCTGCTCTCCGGGATAGAGATCCAGAATATCGGGAAATGCTTCCACTTCCACGAACTCCGCTCCTCTTGGGAGAACGTCGGGATGTGAGAATTTTATCTCCATATACCTTTCTGAATCATTGCGCAATTCAAGCAGGCAGTTGTATCCATCTGGATTCTGTTCAATTGTTTCTCGCAATTCAACTCTGTGTTCAGCTTGAATCCACAGTGTGTCACCTGTTCTGACGGGCCATTCGGAAGTCTCCTCACCCGCAGGGACTATCTGCCCCGCATCCGGAACATGACATGGTATCAACTGGTTCCACCCGGCGTTTCTGGGCCATCCATAGACCAGAGTCAGGGGGTTGGCTATTCCCTCAGCATGCCACCAGCCAAGTTCAAGCTCCCCTTCAGGAATGATGAGTGTATCAGAAAGCCTGCAGACCGGTTCCTGCAGCATGTCCATCATAATTATGCTTTCTGAAAACCATTCTCTTCCCGTGAAATTAACAATTGAAACAGTAGCTGTAAACCTGCAAATGCCTTCTCGAACAGACCACTGATAGTTAGGCTTCCATGCGATGCCGTCCTGAAGATATTCCACCGAGGGAATTACGTCGGACATAACGGTTGTTATCGCTACCGGAATCATGCAGTCCTGAAGATTCTCCGTTATTGTGACATAATCGTCAGCGCTGCAGTTAAATGATATTTCTCTTATTCCTGTCATATCAGGACATTCAAGTGCATCATCGGGATTAAACTGGGTTTTCAGAAACCCGCTTACTTCAGCCGGATTATTCGGGTGCAGAACCAGCCCTATCGAATTCAGATAACGCTCTGCGTATCTTTCCCTTTCAGTGCATCCGGTAAGCAGTATAATAAGCAACAGGGTGGTCGTAACGCTCTTCATGGCGTATCTATCCGTTTCAGGTTTTCATTTTGAAAGGAACCTATGGCTCCATACATTTCGATTGGCGGTTACTCCGACCCCCCGCGAATACCACATCTTTCTTTGGAAGTCAACCACAACGAACTGGTCGCGCTCGTCGGGGGGGCTGGCAGCGGTAAGAGTAATTTGATGAAGTGCCTTGCAGGTATCAGAAAACCCGTAAGAGATTCCATAAGAATCATGGGAGCAAAGCCAGGTTCGATAGCATCTCGCGAAAGATCTGTTTTTGTTTTTCAGAACTTCAATTACGCTCCGGATATCTATCTTCGAACTCAGCTTGATCAGCGGATTTCTCTTATTCGGGGAGTTCCCTCAAGAGAGGTCAAGGATGATGTTCGTGACTGGTGCGAAAGAATGGATCTTCTGGATGTATGCATGAATTACCCTGGAAAGGTGAATCTTTCACAACTCCAGCTCTTCTCGCTTGCTCCCGTTTTTCTCACATCTCCATCGGTTGTAATTCTCGATGAGCCTTTTCGGAATGTTTCCGCTTCCAGTGTTGATGCCGCGTTATCATTGATATTGCCGGCTCTTGAGAATGCGGCTGTTCTGGCTCTTGTGCAGAAATCGTCTCCGCTTCTTGAAAAAGCGGATAGAATTGTGACTATCTGATGAATGGTAGAAAGACCTTCTATTTTAAAAGCAGCATTCTTCTTCTTCTCAGGACCAGATGGATTGGACCATATCTTCTTCTTCCCCCTATGCTCGCTTTCATGGTTTACGCGGAAGCCTATCTTTCAGCACAGGGTGTTACCGGAATATACAATCTGGAACAGCGAATTGTTCTTGCAATCTGGAATGCTTCTCTTCTGCTGACTCTTATTGCGGGTATTAAATCGTGTCTGTTCTTCTCCAGACTCTGGGGATCATTCTGGTTTCGGAACTCTCTAGCGCTTCCGGCAAGCAGATATTCAGGTTTCTGGGGTCCTTTTCTTGCTGCTCTGTCAGTTGCTACCATTATGTATTTATTAACCTCAGGCGCTGTGATCGCTGCGCTTCCGGAGATAGGTCGATTCCCCTGGGTTCAGGTTCTGGCAGAACTGTATGTACCGGTTATCTGGGCCGTATCCGTGGGAGCTCTACTTGGTTTAATTACCTCCGGTACAGCAGGATCTTTATTCTTCGCAACTCTGATGCTTCTTGGATTTCTGACAGGTATGCCTTCGCTTTATCCTTCTTCCGGATGGCTGCAGGTTGTTGTTCCACCTGTTGGAAGAATCATGACATTAAGCCTTGTGTTTCCAAGCGGACTCATACAGGCTGTTATTCTTCTGACTCACTCCGTAATCGCGTTAACGCTTGGAAGGCTGCTGTACAGCTTCGGCATAAAGCGAAGGTAGTTAGTCCTCCACCCGATACATCAGAGATATCATGTTGACCAGATCTGATCTTATATCGGCATCAGATGACATTGGTGCAATTCCGTAAAAGAGAATGGAGTAACCATTACAGAAGATTGCACCGGCTTTCCCCATCCCCGTGATAGTTCCATCATCAATTATGATGTTGAAGTTCATTACCGGAACAAGACCAAGAGACGAACTCTCTCTGAATGGTGATGCCTGGCTTCCTTCCGTCCATTCCGGTGTTCCCATCAGGATCCGGGGAAGCAGGTCGGGAGAGATAATCGATCTGAACCGTTCTTCCAGCCACTCATCTTTTCGCGTATTGGGAACAAGGTCTTCCTGCCAGTAGTGTAGATGATACTCTACTCCTGAACTATTTGGCCCGCTTGCTATTACTCCAGCTTCCTCTGTCAGGGTTCCTTCAACCGGCGGATTAAGCTCCATGGAGAGCCATCCAAAAGCTATTCCGGGATAATCAAGCACATACACCGGTTCCGTTTCGTTGGAACCCATGAGGGCAATCGCGATAATAACTGTTGATGTAAGCATTTTCACCAGTCTTCCTTTTTGCTTTCATATTGGCAAGTATATTCACTTCACTATAATATACATCGGTCAACGAACTGAGAGGAATCAAATTGACTGCTAATTATAAACTTCTCATTATCGAAGACGACGAATCTCTTGCTTCTCTTCTCAAGGAATACCTTGAAAGACACGGATTCATAGTCCATACCCTGCTCCAGGGTTCCAATGCGGTAGAATCTGTCCTTGAAAAGAAACCTGATCTCGTTGTTCTTGATCTTATGCTCCCCGACGCCAGCGGTCTGGATATATGCAGGGATTTGAGAGCCTCCTGGAGAGGTCCTATTCTCATGCTGACAGCAATGAAGGATGATACTGATGTCGTAGTCGGTCTTGAAATGGGAGCCGATGACTACGTAGGAAAACCCGTAACACCGAGGGTGCTTCTTGCAAGAATAAGAGCTCTGCTCAGAAGGGGTTCCGCTGACGAGAAAGCGGAAATCATTCGAAAAGGGAATCTCCACATAGATGTTCCATCAAGGAAGGTTATGTTCGAGAACAGGGTTATCGATCTGACCACGACCGAATTTGACCTGCTCGTTCTCCTTGCGAATAGAGCGGGCAGGGTTCAGGAAAGAAGCCTGCTGGTTGAGGAGCTCAGGGGCATTGATTTTCACTCTTTCGACAGGTCAGTCGATGTAATTGTTTCCCGGCTCAGAAAGAAACTTAAAAGCTCTTCCGAAGATGATGATCTGATAAAGACGATCCGCGGAGTCGGTTATGTTCTTACCGTGCCGGATGAATCGTTATGAGAAAGCTATTCTGGAAAGTCTACCTTCCTCTTGCCGTCTGTGTGATCATGACTCTCTTTCTCTCAGTTTTCGCTTTGACGAAAATCATTCCTGCTCAGCTCAGTTCTTACAGGAACAGTGTTGAGGAGTTCAGAAATTTTCTCATTTCTTCACAGTTTCATGACCGTGAAGATATAATATTGATGGCGGAAACTCTGGATCTTGAAATCAGAGTAGTGGCTAATGCCGGTCACCTTCAGCGAATCAATTCTCCCGAAGGCTTTATGCCTTTACCCGGTCTCCCTCCGAACTACCCCTGGCGAATAGATTTATCCGTTTCTCAACGCAGCGGAGTATTTAGTTTCCTCCGTCAGGGTTTCTGGCTTTTCCTTCTTTTACTCCTCCTTATGGAAGGTCTTGTTCTCTACTTTGCCCTCTGGCCTGTTAGAAAACGCCTGTCCAGGCTCAGGTGGGCCGCTTCTGAATTCGGGTCGGGTAATCTCGGAGTCAGACTTCACGTAAAAGAAAAAGGAGATCTGATAGATGATGTTGGAGAAACTTTCAACAGTATGGCCGGTCAGATAAAGATTCTCCTTGAATCCCATCAGGAACTGCTTGGAATTGTGGCTCATGAGCTGCGCACTCCCATGGCCCGGATGCGGCTTGCTCTTGAACTGATAAGAGAAGATTCAAATGACGGCACTCTTTCAATGATCGACAGGATGGATAAGGATCTAATTGCTCTGGATATGCTTGTCACAGAGCTTCTTGCTTTTAATAAGCTGAAGAGAAAAGTTGAAATTCTGAAGGAAGAAGTTGATCTTGAGGAGATATGCAGCGAACTAATTCATGCTGAATCCTGGGCGCGGGAGGAAATAGAAATTCAGTTGAAAGGGAGTGGAAACTGCATCGGTGACCGATCGCTGCTTGCACGAACACTTGGAAACTTGATTCGGAATGCCGTTAAGTACGCCGTCTCAAAAGTGATTGTCTCTATCTCTATCGACGATAATGGACACTCAGCCCGCGTCTCTGTTGCGGATGACGGTCCGGGCTACAGCAC
Source organism: Candidatus Aegiribacteria sp. (assembly GCA_030594645.1). Lineage (GTDB taxonomy): Bacteria > Fermentibacterota > Fermentibacteria > Fermentibacterales > JCC-6 > Aegiribacteria. The sequence continues at coordinate 11,461 of JAUVEU010000060.1, read as the reverse complement.
TGATATCCTTGATCGGCTGGGAGAACCTTTCGTTAAAGATCATGCCAGCAGTGGAACCGGCCTCGGGCTCGCAATTGCAAAGAGAATTACTGACCTGCACGGTGGGACACTGTTGTTTCAATCCAGCAATAATCTTGGTGGAGCCGAAGCTTCTATAAGGATAAGGCGGGAATAATTCCCGCCCTTCCTGTTCAGTTACTGCCTGCTATTTTTTCATCTTTGCATGCCAGTCCACCAGTATCGGGCTGGCTATGAATATCGACGAGTAGGTTCCCACAACTATGCCGATCATCAGCGTTAACGAGAATTGTGATAACACTCCGCCTGTGATCAGGAAGAGCATCAGAGCCGCCATGAATGTAGTCACTGATGTTATAACGGTTCTGCTGAGAACCTCGTTGATACTGATGTTCACGGTCTCGGCAAGATTCTTGCCTTTTCTCAGACGCCTGTCCTCTCTGATTCTGTCAAAGACAACGATGGTGTCATTTATGGAATAACCGACAATAGTCAGAATCGCCGCAATGATAGTCAGAGAGATATCAAGCTGTATCAGAGCGAGAAGTCCGATCGTTATAAGGGTGTCGTGAGCAAGCGCCGCTACAGCTGCAACGCCCCACTTGAACTGGAAACGATACCAGACATACAGGACGATAAATATCATCGACATGAAAATGGCGTTAAGCGCCTTGGATTTCAGTTCCTCTCCTACTCTCGGGCCGATCTGTTTGATAAAAGAAAGCTCTTCAGCATCGGGATCTAATTCCATTGGAATACAACCGTTTACCTCCAGGGCGGTATAGACAACGTCCTTGTCGGTCTCCGATGTGCGAATGACATAAGCTGCTTCTCCAGCGTCTCCCTCATAATCCATGAGCTTCTGTACCTGTACGCCCTGAAGCCCTGAATCAGTCAGCAGGTTCTTAAGATCATCGGTGCCGATCTCTGTATTGCTGATTACATTTGTCTCAAGGCCACCGGTGAAATCGATGTTAAGATTAAGCCCTCCATTTATGAAGTATGAGCCAGCTCCTATTAGTAGAACAACAGCGGAGATGATATAGGTTTTCTTTCGCATTTCAACGAATGAGAAATGCTTTTTCCCAAGAATTGACCATTTGCCGAAGCTGAGGTCCATTCTTTTCTTGTTTTTAAGAAGAAACTCTATGAAAGCCCGTGAAAAGACAAGAGAACAGAACATACTGGCCAGAATACCTATCGATAGTGTAACAGCAAATCCTTTGATGGGGCCTGTACCAAATTTGTACAGGACAAGCGCGGTAATAAGTGTGGTGATGTTCGCATCAAGAATTGTTACGAATGCTCTTGAATATCCTGCCTTTACGGCTGCACGAATGCCTTTGCCGGATCGTTTCTCTTCTCTGATTCTCTCGTATATGAGCACACTGGCATCAACCGCCATACCGATTGTAAGGATAATACCAGCAATTCCCGGAAGGGTCAGTGTGGCGTTCAATCCTTTAAGCCCGAGTTGAGCAAGGGGGCCTGGGAAACAGAGAACTCCCATGATAATGAGCATATCGAATATGAGGGCCATTATCGCGATTATACCAGCTGTTCCGTAATAGATGATGATGAACGCCGCAATGAGGAGGGTAGCTATTATCCCTGCAATCATACCCCTGTTGATCGACTGCTGGCCAAGGCTGGGGCCAATAGTCTGTTCTTCCGCTATCTCCAGTTCCGCTGGAAGTGATCCTGCTTTCAGAACGAGCCTTAGATCTCTGGCTTCCTCGGTTGTGAATCCTCCGGATAATCTTGTTCCGGAGCCAGATATCCGTTCACGGATGGTTGCCGCGGAATACACGGTTCCGTCAAGAACAATTGCAACTCTTTTGCCAACGTTATTGCCGGTAATCTGCTCCCAGTTATCTCTTCCCTGTGAATCAAATTCCACTATAAGATATGGATTGTTGTTAAGAGACTGTGCGCTTCCCATTCGGATTCTAACGTCTGTCAGACTTGCTCCGGTAAGGAAATAATTTTCATTTACCTGGTCAGTATTACGCTCCCAGCCTCTTGTCATATCTCTGGGTAGAAGGTAGACAGCTCTGAAGGAACCATTAATCGTTTCTTCAAGTCTGCCGAATTTAAAGACGAGGTTGGCTTCATTCAATATTGAATCAACATCCGGTCTGTTGATAATATCGTTCAGCCTGTCCATGGTTTCCCCGTCATAAACCAGCCAGTCTCCCGGAGATATGCTCACTGATGATCGGGCTATGTCCTCCGGCGCAATTTCAATCATGGTGCCAAGGCTGCCAGGTCTATCAAGATCAGGCAGTGTCACATCCTGTAATTCCTGATTCGAAGGAATCTCTTCAGGCTGCGGAAGAGAAAAACCTTCCGGAGCTACTGACTGACCTATTGAGTCAGGAACGGCATCAGAAACCTGCGCAATTTCTGTTTCAGGGGAATCCGGAGGGGTTTCAATCAGACTGTCCAGTGGAGCAGGGACAATATCCTCGCCGCCGGACGTGATAAGATTATCAATTACTCTGAGAACCGGAACACTCGCGGTTGTCGGGTGCTCTTCCGTCGGATAGGCAACAAGTTTGAATTCAAGCAAAGCCTGTCTTTCGACAATAGCGCGTGCTCTCGCCGGATCTCGAACTCCAGGGAGCTGAATGACTATTCTGTCCTCTCCCTGTCTGGTTATGGAAGGTTCTGATACACCGAACTCATTGATCCTGTTCCGTATAACTTCAAGAGCCTGATCAATTGCGTCCTGCTCATCCAGCCCGGGGGTCGGCTTTACCATATAAGAAAGGTACATGCCTCCCTGAAGGTCAAGCCCAAGCTTTATCGTACCTTCCCGCTCCTGGTACAGTTCTCTGTACTCACCGATGAGTTCCTCTCCGCCTTCAGTATGAAGACTGTCGAGAACAGCTCTGAGATGCGGGTTATCTGTTTCAGGCTGGACACTTGCCTCAGCTCGATCTCTTTCCTCAGCAGGCAGGGAGTACCACCTGATCGTAGGCCACACCATAAGAAGAGATGCTATGAGAAGAGATATTGAAGTCCAGTTACGCCATCTGGCGATTTTGTTCATATGTAACAACCTCCGTAGGAGCCTTCAGGAGAAGTCTGTCTATCCTGACATTCCGTCCGTGAAAAAGCAGCTGGAATATGTTTTCCAGCTGATTGGTAACCGTATATTACTGCGAATTTGCCTGAATATAATTAATTTTTCAGGAACCGATGAATACAGAGTAAAATGGCATCCGTCAACAAGGTGTGTTTTAGTACAACATCTATCTTGTGGTGCTGTTCAATTCAAATCGAACAGGCTGGTCCTCAGAGATATGGCATAGAAATGAGAGTCCACTGTTCGGCTCAGCAAGAGTTACAATGTGATTGAAACCGTGTCGGGCAAGCGATCTGGTTATTATCAGGTTCGCTTTATGTATGGATACTGTGCTGAGTAGATCCATTGATTTCACAAGCGTATCTCCAGACGCCGAGTATATTGATCTGAAACTGGAGCCGTAACATATAGCGGCAAAGTCTTCTTCAATCGGTCTGAATGGATCAATCGCTTGTTCTTCCTGTGCTGTATCGGATAGTTGAAATTTCTGCTCCTGCGAAACCATCACAAACAGTCCGGCAAAAACCGCAATCGAGAGCAGGATTAATCCCGCCTCACTCCATGTCATATACTTTGCCTTTCTCATGAAGGAAAAATCTGATATTTTCTCGACGTCTGGAAGATTCTCTGCATGCCATGCCAAGTCAACCTGAACAAGAAGGAGAAATGTGAAACTGATATTACTGTTTGTCGTCCTGCTTATTCCTTTTGCGACTGAGGCCGATGTTTCCCGGCAGGGGATTTCGGCTGAGGGAGGCCTCAGTGGTTATCCCTTCCTTCCCGGATCAATAGTATTACAGAGAGGTTTTCTGCGGATTCAGGGAAAACTTGAGTATATAGACATGAAAAATGATACCGGCAATTATCTTCTTCTTCCCTTGAGTGTTACCTGGGGCTGTATCGACAATCTTGAATTGGGTGGTGAACTGCCCATCTATTTAAACGATTCCTCTGACGAGGGACACCTTCCTGGTGATATATCAGCCGGGTGCTCATGGCTGTACGAAACTGCGCGTGGAGGTTCTGCTCTGGTTTTCAAGGGACTCATTACCCTACCTACAGGAAGCGAGGGAAGGGATAGCGGTTCTGAGCTTGCCTTCGGAATAGCAACAAGTACTACCTTCCGTCTCCTCAGGCTGCACACATCAGCTTCCTACGTTCTCAACGGAGGCAGTAATCCTTTCGAGGGCCGCATTATTGATTACATGAGGTTCTCTGCAGGAGGAGCAAGTTACATTACCGGTGACCTTCAAATTATCTATGGCATGGACGGCACAACAACAGGCGACCTTGGTCTTGCGGCGACAATAACTACCTACGCTGTTGATAAGACGGCTCTGTTCGTTTCGGTGAGAGCCGGACTGAGTGGAAATACGGAGTACAGTATCTCGGCAGGAGCTGCCCTGACGCTGCCCGAATTTTAAAAGGGGACATGCACGCTCTGGTGGGACATGCACGCTCTGGTGCGTGTCCCTTATGCGTATGGTGAGATTTTTCTCAGTTTCTCTACTATCGGCGGCAGCACTTCAAGTACGTAATCAATATCCTGATCCGATGTGTACATACTGAGGCTGAAGCGTATCGCGGTATTTGCGTCAGTCGCGCTGATCCCCATGGATGTGAGAACATAGCTCGGATCCTTGCTCCCTGTGCTGCAGGCTGATCCTGAGGATACACAGATCCCCGCGAGATCGATCAGTGTAAGAACCGCTTCACTTTCAACGCCTTTAAAAAGTACTGTCGAAGTATTTGGGAGTCTTTCCGCGGAAGCTCCTGCTATAAACGCTCCGGAACACCCTTTCAGGATACCTGTTTCAAGCTTTTCCAGAAGAGAAGCGGTTTTCAATGCTTCCTCCGCGATGAAGCAGTTTCCCATCTCTGCGGCTTTTCCCAAACCGACAATTCCCGCGATATTGTAGGTTCCTGATCTCATCCCTTTTTCCTGATGTCCCCCATGCATAAACGGATTCAGTTTAAGCCCTTCGCGGACATAAAGAGCCCCGACACCCTTAGGTCCGTGGAATTTGTGCGCTGAAAGACTGAGAAGATCTATTCCTTCAGCTTTCACATCAACCGGAATCTTGCCGACCGCCTGAACAGCGTCTGTATGGAAAAGCGCCCCTGCTTTGTGGGCGATTTCCGCGGCTTCCTTTACAGGCATAATCACGCCGGTTTCATTGTTGGCTTTCATTATGGATACAAGACCGGTATTCGGATTCACCAGTTCTTCAAGAGAGTTCAGATTGACAGAACCGGTGCTTTTCACGCTGACCAGACCGAGAGGATGCCCGGTTTGCTCAATATGCCCGGCTGTCTCAAGAATAGCGGGATGTTCCACAACTGATGTTACCAGCCCCGGCTTCCCTGAATCCGCTCCGATACCGTAAAAGAGGGCTGTATTATCGCTTTCCGTTCCCCCTGATGTAAAGATGATCTCTGAAGGGAAGGCTCCTATTAGATCAGCGACCTGCTGTCTTGCTATTTCTATGTGTTCCATAAGAGAGCTGCCGAATGTATGAAAACTTGAAGGATTGCCATACTGATCATTCAAGAAGGGCATCATTGCATCCAGAACCTCAGGGGCCATCCGGGTGGTTGCGTTGTTATCCAGATAGATTTTCATCCGATTTTCACTTCCACCAGATTCCCCAGCCGGTTATGAAGTTCCTTTTCAAGAATCTCCTTGATCTTCCGGGTATCTCCGTTCATATGACTGATATGGACTTTCCAAGGGTGGACATGTTCAATGGTAATCGTGCTGTTTCCCAACGCCCTTTCAAGCTCGACAGGCATATCGCTGACGATAGCCTCAAGGTGTTTTCGGGTTTCATCTCTCAGGGTTGTGAAATTATCTATTGCCTCTGTGAGCGCTTCATGACCCATTACCGAACAATGGTACTTCTCCGGCGGCATTCCTCCAAGATATGCTGCTACTTCACTGTTCTTGATCTTTCGGGCTTCCACAAGAGTTTTTCCCTTTGCCAGTTCCGTAAGCGCTGATGCGGATGCTATGGCTCCCGCACATCCAAATGTCTGGAATCTGATATCGCTGATTATGTCATTGTTATCAACCTGAATATCAAGAGTCATCGCGTCACCGCATTGAGGAGAACCTACTTCTGAATGACCGTCAGGATTTTCAAGGCCTCCGACATTACGCGGGTTCATGAAATGATCCATCAATATCTCTGAATATTTCCACATGACTATAATTCACCCCATTGAACATTCCCTGCTATCAGATCCTCAAGGGAATGATTCTTCATGAAAGAGTCAAACATTTCTCTGAGACTCATCCAGAGAGGTCTGGTTACACAAGTCTTCTCAAGAGGACAATGCTTGTTTTCATAATTCTTTGACGGAGAACAGTTTACTCCGTCAGACAAACATGATGTCGGAAGAAAATCCGTTTCGAGAACACTTATTACATCGAAAAGACTTATTTCCGCCGGCGGAATACCAAAAACGTATCCCCCTCCCGGCCCCCTTTTACCTTTGACTATTCCGGTTATTCTCAGTTTACCGAATATCTGCTCGAGATAGCGAACAGATATCTGTTCCTGCTCTGACAGTAAAGAAAGAGATACAGGTATGTTTTTCTTTATCTCCATCATCCTTGCCATTCGCGCAAGAACCCTTAGTGCGTATCTGCTTCTGGTCGATATCAGCATATTTCCCCCTATTCCTATCGGAATATGAGTATATATAGATTGGAGATTTAGTCAAGCCCTCTTTCGACGAGCAATAGCGTACTTCGTAATAACCCCTCCAACAGCGATTGCGATTACTCCCACCATCATTAAAAACAGTGCTATTCTGAGGGCTGCCGGCAGGGGATCACCTGATTCACCGCTTCCCGCGAAAAGAATTTCAATATCAAACGATACTGTTACCGGTTGATAATTCCCCCTGTTGCTGATTATCAGAACAAGGCCGCCAAAACCGTTGATTCCTATATCAAATTCCCCGGATGGGGAAGAAATGTAACCCAGAGTGTCAACCTCACCGCTGTTATTCATCCACCTCATGTAATCATCAGTGTGAAAAAGCAGCAGCTCTACCGAAGAAGTATCAGGGAGTATCATTATCGTTCCGGAAAGTCTAGCGCTGTCAGCCTGATACTCCTGAAGAACGAACCTGATACTTCTGTACTGACCTACTGAAATATGCAGGTCTTCTCTCTCAATCAGAGATATCCGCCCTCCGTACAGAACAGAGGCCACAATGAGCATGATAATTGGAAATGTCTTCATTTTCATTGAAAGAGTATAGTAAGTATAGACGGGTACGCCACTCCCTCCGATGATTCTGTCGGTTGGAGATCAGGAAAGGAACTTTTATATGATCTTTCCGGAAGGATAATCAAATATGTTTGGTAGAGGGGCTTATTATTCTTTTATCTCATGTCTTACAAAGCTGACCGGTTTCAGGGGAGGGGAATTACTTACAGGGATTCTCTCTTCAATGAGATATTCAGGTAATAGAGAACAGAATCGGGTTTACCTCGGACACCTTGCCAGAGTCTTTCCCAGAATGAGCGACAACTCTTTGAAATCACTGCTGAAGCAATACTGGAAGGTTCATCAGAGAGCTTTTTTAGGTCTTTTCTTCGCGGGGAGCTTCAAGAAAGACAATGCTGCCGCAAGGGTTGATCTGGAAAATATCTCACTGCTTGATGAAGCTCTTGCGGAAGGAAAAGGGGTTCTCCTTCTTGTTCCGCATTTCGGAGATGAACGGATGCTGCATATTCTTCTTGCCATTCAAGGATATCCAGTACACACCATTTCTTCAAGATATGCTGACGCGCCTGAAGCTGTAAAAAAGGCCAGGCTCTCTGTCAGCACAAGGTGGCATCACGTGGCTTTTCCGGATGAAAACCCGCGGTGGATCTACGAAACCATAAAAAGAGGGGAGATAATTCAAATATCACCCACCGCATGGGGAGGGCCTAAAGGACACTGGGTAAACAGTTTCGGGGTACCTGTACTCGCTTCATCAACACCTCTGAGGCTCGCAGGATCAACTGGATGCAAGCTGCTTATAGCCTGTAATCACGCTTTGCCTGGTGTTCGATATAGAATAGCCTTTCAAGATTTTAATCCCGAATATTTTGACTCAAGGGGAACAGCTGACCTGTTCAGAATGTTTGAGACACTGGGAAAAGATCATCCGGATCAGTACAACTGGATGAATCTCGTGATAAGACATAGAGAGACAAATACGATGGCACGACTCGGCGGAATTCCCAGAGACGAGAAGGAAGTTGAGGCTCTCGCAATCGAGGCGGACTGGGATTCTGAAAACATCTGTGACTTTCAGACCGTTTCTTCTCTGAAGGGCCTTTCCAGATAGAGTCTCCTCAGAGCTGCTCCCTGGATAATCAGGTTCAATCCTACCAGAAGCGGAATTAATCCTGTTCCGGCAGCGATCAGTGGCAGAATTGAGGAATGAGTTGCTGACTCAATCGTTTCAGCAGCTTTTTCAAGATGATCAACAGCTTCGCTGAATGCTTCTTCCGTATTGAAAAGGTCTCCCGCAAGAGAGTCGACTCTATTCGCTACTTCTTCAAGAAGAGGCTCCATGGGCTGTAGTGTGGCCGACAAGTGCTCCATTCCTACAATTGTCTGACCTGACGTAGAGTACGTGTTTTCAAGGCTGGACAGTATTTCTGTGAAATGATCCTCTCCTATAACGGACAGAATTGCCGGAGGAAGATTCTCTATGCTTTGTCCTACCGAAAGCGTTAGATAGCGCACGTCTTCCGTGGTTTCATTTATACTGTTGATGGTAACCCATGTTTCGTGAATAACTTCGCTCGTGCTTCTGATGGAATTACTGATATCTTTAACCAGAGATGATGATGTTCCGAAATCCTTTCCAATAAATTCCACTGCGGATCTCGCGCTGTAAATTCCCTCGGAAATAGACACAAGGCTCCCCTTAACAGGTTCCCATGCGGCAAACGCGACAAATATGATCAGTCCTCCTGCTATGATGGCAATTCCTCCCAGAATCCAGGAAAGCCATATTGAAAGACTGCATGAAACAAGGTTCTTCCTTTTCATTTTCCATCCCCTGTTCTTGAATATATGTTAGGTTAGCATAGTGAATAATTGATGCTGAAACTACCGAAGGGCTGACCGGGAATTATGATTGTTGAAATTGAAAGAGCCGCAAGGGAAGCGGGAGCAATACTGCTTGAAGCTGCCTTGACCTGTATCCGGATCTCAAGGAAGGAAAACCATGAGCTTGTAACTACTGCTGACCTGATGTCCGAAGAATACCTGAAAAAACGGCTTTCGGAGATAGAACCATCGGCAGGGTTCCTCGGAGAAGAGAGCTGGGACGGGGATTATCCCGATCCTCCTTTCTGGGTGGTTGATCCGCTTGACGGAACCAATAATTACGCCCACGGATATCCTGTGTTTGCTGTCAGTATCGCGCTCTGGAATGGTTCGACGATTGAGGCCGGCTGCATCCATGACCCTTCGAGAAAAGAAACCTTCTCCGCTGTTGCCGGAAAAGGCGCGAAGCTGAACGGTTCCGTAATATCAACAACGGATATAGACAGTCTTTCAGACTGTATCCTGGCTACCGGTTTTCCGTATCACAGGAAATCGGACAATCTTGGTGTAAACCTTGAAATACTGAAGTACTTCCTTGGAAGGGTACAGGGAATACGAAGAGGCGGGTCTGCCGCCCTGGATCTGGCTTACGTTGCCGCAGGACGGCTTGACGGCTTCTGGGAAGAGCATCTGAAACCATGGGATATGGCAGCAGGCGCTCTTATTGTCAGGGAAGCCGGTGGAGAAGTATCATCCTTCTCCGGAGGACAGTGGGATATTTTTTCTAAGGGAATAGCAGCTTCAGGTAAATCAATCCATCCGGAGATTCAGAGCGGTATCAAATTTTCAGGTTAGAATCCCAGATTCAGCCCTGCATAGAACATATTGATTCCGCCAACTTCATTATCGGAGGAAAGCGGTTTGGTGTGCTTGAACTCACCGAAAACGCTTAGAGGTATCATTGGAGGCTCAAACGACACGCCTATTACTCCATGGATTCCAGGATGCACATGGTCGTAAGGATCCATAGCCATTGCCCCTCCAGTTTCCTCGTTCACAAACTGCATCAGGACATCCGCGTCGCTGAATAGTATGTGCGCTCCGCCACCGCCGCCGATATAGGGCTTCAGCGGGAGCGCTCCTATTGGAATCATTACTTTCATTGTTGCGGCGAGGTCTATGTCGTGGAATTTTGCTGTGTACTCACCCATCATCTCGGTGGAGATATTCTCAGGAGACCATCCCATTTCGTTTTCAAGGTAGTCTAATAAACCCAGACTGTCTCCCTCAAAATTATAGCCATACTCATCTTCTATGTACGTCTCAAGATAGTTGTACAGAGTGATGTCGCTTTCGCTTCCTGCATATGTACCGCTGATCTCTAAGACAAGAAGGCTCAGTAGCGGAAAGCTGACTTGTCCTCCATATACCATGCTTGAGGCGCTCTGATCTGTTCTGGGGTCATCACCGCTGTAGTGACCGATTCTTCCACCAAACCTTACTCCGGCAAATGCCGTACCGCATACAAGTAAAACTATCAGAAAAATCCTCACTGCATTCTCCTTTCGAATTATCTTTTTCGCTTCAATACAAGATGAACCTAGAAGCAGTTTCGTAAAGACAGTTTCCATAACTGTTTTTGGAAATCACTTCGTTAAGGTTATATTGAATATGTACTGATTGAATAAGTATTGCCAAGCAATCTCTTTAAACAGTTAGGAACTAAAGGGAATGAAAGCTTCTTTTCCGGTTCTTTTACTGATTGCCGCAATCGCCCTGACATCGGGTCAGGCGGGCATTGGCAGCTGGCAGTCCTTCTACGGTTCGATCGGCGATCTTCCGGAAGTCAACGTGCTCGAATCGAGCACGACCCACATGGTAGCTGAGATCTCCATTCCCGGATTCCGGCTGTACGACTATCCCGCAGGGGGCAGATCATGGAACTGCGTCAGTCTTCCCGAATGTTATTCTCAGGGTGATCTCGGCCTGCCCGATCTTCCCTCAGTACCGAGACTGTTCGCGCTTCCGTTCGGAACCGAAGCGATTGTTACTGTTGAAGAAGTCTCCTCAACTGTGTACAACAGCATGGAGATTCTCCCGAGGCAGACGCCGGAAATCGATATGCCTCATGAGCCGTACGAATTCGTAATAAATGAGGAGTTCTACAGCGGCAGCGGGATATTCCCCGCTTCCTACGCAAGTATTGATAACGAAGGTGTGTGGTCCGGCCTGAATGTTGCCAGGCTTGTCATCAATCCTTTCAGGTTCAGCCCGCAATCGGGTGAAC
>JAUVEU010000029.1 GCA_030594645.1 Candidatus Aegiribacteria sp. | reverse complement strand
ACCTGACATTTCTGTTGGAGCCTCAGACAAAATAATACGGAGAGGCTTGATGTTTTCCAGTGCTTTCGCTTTAGGACTGGATATTGGCGAGAAATGGTACCCCTCTGAAGGTTTTTCACTTGGTCTGAATCTTCAGGATATTACCGTAACCCAAATGTTCTGGAATACCGGAAGTACTGAAAGTATTCTTCCTACGGTAAAACTAGGTATGGCTGTAAAATGGCCCCTTTCTAAATTTGCAACGGTAGCGACTATAGCGGCTGATGGAGATTTCAGATTCGAAGGTCGCGAGTACGCAGCGCAGTATCATTTTTCCGGAGTCAGCCTTGATACTCATATCGGAGCGGAATTCCTGATAAAGGATCTGGTAGCTCTGAGAATTGGTTCTTCTGAAGGGTCAATGACGGCAGGGCTGGGTCTGAAGTTCGGTCTTCTTAATCATCCAGTGAGTCTCGATTATGCATATCTGAGCCATCAGGAACTTGATGCAACGCACAGAATGTCACTGGGAGTCGGCTTCTGAGGAACCGGTAGTTTCTTTATGCCATATTTTGAGGAACTGATCAGAAAAACCATTCATACAGGATCAATTATTATCCCTGTTTCAGCAGTACTTGTTTACAGGATGTATCCGGTGAACGGAAGGATATATCTTGCGAGCGCACTTGCTGTCATTTCTATCTTTTTCATTCTTTTTGACATTCTCAAGGCAAGGTTCAGGCCCTTCAAGAGCTTCATACTCGGTGTTTTCGGGAAAGTACTCAGGGAGAGCGAACTTGGTGGCGGGATGACTGCCGCTACGATTGTTTTTGCTTCAGCTTCTTTTACCATACTCGTTTTTCGTCAGGAAATCGCGATTGCTGCTCTAGTATTCCTCAGCCTTGGAGACAGCTCTGCAGCTCTTGTGGGCAAGCACTTCGGAAGGATAAAACTTGTTGGCAACAGGACTCTTGCAGGCAGCCTTGCCGCCTTGAATACCTGTCTTCTTGCAAGTCTCGCTATTCTATGGCTCTCACCGCAGTTCGGGTGGAAACTCACTCCCATGACACTGCTAGTTGGTGCGGTAGTCGCTACACTTTCCGAACTGTTCGATCTTCCCCTTGATGACAATTTCCGGATACCGGTGTTTTCCGCTCTGGCAATGGAACTGATACTGCCCGGATGATGGCTCTGTCGACTTACTATATGGATGTCTACGGATGCCAGATGAACGTGCACGATTCGGAGATCATTGCCGGAATACTGGAAGCAGACGGATTTACAAACGTTGATAATCCGGAATCAGCCGATGTCATTCTTCTTGTGTCATGCGCGGTAAGAGAACACGCTGAAACAAGAGTGCTGGGAAGAGCCTCTCAGCTTGGCGGTAAGTGGCAGAACAGGAAGCAGGGCGAGCCGCTTATTGTGCTGTGCGGCTGCGTGGCTCAGGAACATGGTCAGGATCTTCTGGACAGATTCCGGAATCTCGATCTTGTTGTAGGACCGGACTGTTATAAAGATCTGCCTGAATTGATTAAGAATTCCACGAGACAGGCTCTTGTGGAGTTCAGAAAAGGAGATTACACAGGTATTGTTCCGCTCAGAAAGAGATTTCCGGGAGCATTTGTCACAATAATGCGTGGATGCAACAATTTCTGTTCATATTGCATAGTTCCCTATGTCAGAGGGAGGGAACGAAGCAGAAGTTCCGATTCTATCATTAAAGAGATAAGATATCTCTCTGAAAAAGGTTACAGGGATATAACCCTGCTCGGGCAGAACGTTAATTCATACAGTGAGCTGGATACATCATTCCCGGAACTGCTGGGTCAGGCATCCGATGCTGCAGGCTCCTCCTGGATACGCTTCGTAACCAGTCATCCCCGTGATTTCAACAGAGAGACAGTTGAAGTGATGGCTTCGAAGGACAATATCTGCAATCATCTTCATCTGCCTGTGCAATCAGGCAGTGATGGAATACTGCGAATGATGAATCGTGGTTATACAATTGATGAGTACCTTGAGAAGATCAGAATTCTCAGAGACGCGATTCCTGAAATAGTGCTGACAACTGACATCATTACAGGTTTCCCGGGGGAGTCCCTCGATGATTTTCAGAGAACTGTCTCGCTACTTGATGAGATTCGATTCGATAACGCTTTCCTGTTCAAATACAGCGAAAGGACAGGCACATCCGCATGTGATCTTGATGATGTCATACCTGAACAGGTTCGTCTTGAGAGACTTAACTACCTTCAGGAATTTCAGAGAGGGATAACACTCGAGAGATCAGGAAAGCTGAAAAACCGGATTCTTAAAGTTCTTGTTACAGGCAGAGCAAAAAAACCGGATCAGCAGGCAGCCAGAACCCGCGGGAACAGAATAGTGATACTTCAGGGAACGGTTTATGAGCCAGGAACTTTCGTTGACGTCAGAATTACAAGGGCTGACGGATGGACGCATTTCGGTGAGCCAGTCGGAGTAAAGGATATCTGATGGCGCTGATGAAGGAAATAGAGCGAAGGGGAAGGAAGTGTCTCTCAAGGCTGCTCTGCGCTGTTCTCACTTCGGGCAGGAACACTCAGCTACCTTCGGATCCATCCAGAATACTTGTAATCAGAACTGACAACAGACTGGGAAATCTTGTTCTGCTTGAACCCCTCCTGCGAAGCATAAAGGAAAGATTCCCCGAAGCTGATCTTCAAATCCTTGCAAGTGATGTATTTTCAGAATTACTGGAAAGCCAGGGATACAGTGTAATCGGAGTAGACAAGAAGGGTCAGATAAAAAATCCCTGGAAATTCATAAAGCTCGTAAGAGGCCTGCGCAAATCTTCGTACGATGTGGCAATCGATGCTGCTCATCCTCATTCGTTTTCCCTGTCCGGAGCCGTATCTGCAGCCATGTCAGGATCAAAATGCCGAATAAGCACTTCAACCGGGAAGAACAGCGATGGGTGGTACACTCATTCTGTACCCGCACCTATTCTGCAATGGCATGAAAGCCGTGCTCTGCACAGCCTGGGAAGTGTCTGGGACAGGTGGCCCGCGTGGTCACCTCCGCGGCTCACATGCCGTAACTCCGAAAAAAGAGAGGCTGTCGGCCTGCATGTCGGCGCGAGCGGGATAAAGAAGTACCCTCAGAATATGATGGGGAAGCTTGTCGAGATGATATCCGGCAGGATTCACCTTGAGCTTTACTGGGGAAGCAGGGAAGAGAGGGATACTGCTGAATATCTGGGCCGGAAATATAACGGAGAAGTAATGCCGGAACTGACGGTTACGGGAATGCTTGACAGAATCTCCGGGCTTAAAGCATTCGTCTCGGCGGATAACGGTCCGATGCATGTGGCATCAGCCCTCTCAGTTCCTGTAATAGCTCTGTTCAGAGTAGATAACCGGGAAAGATTCGCACCCCTGTCGGACGGATCAGAAGTTTTATACGCTCCTGAAGGAGCTGATCCTGCAGAGGTCATCGATATCATTGATAGGATGATTGATTACTCCTGATCGACCTTTCTGTCATTTTCCAGCTCCTTTAGAACCTCCTGCACAGTAGTTTCCGTGGAGGCAAGTCTTCCCCTGAGGTTTCGAATAAGGTCCGCGGCTCTGCGAACTTTGATCTCGAGCTGGTCTACAGGGCAGTCATCCCTTCCGATTTCATCCACCAGACCTGTCAGTTCCTCAAGATAATCCTCGTACGATGCTTTATCATTTGTGTTTTTCTCAGTCATTGTGGGTCCTCTCTGTGCTAACCCTAACCATCTTTGCCTCGGCATTTATGGATCCATCCCTGAATGATATCTCAATCTCGTCGTGTATTTTAATGTTCTTAACGGTTTTGATCAACGTTCCATTTCTATCTCTTACAGTTGTCCATCCCCTTCTGTACAGTCTTTCCGGATTATTCCCTGTTATTACAGCATCAAGACTGTCCAGCTTCATAGAGAAATTGTTCAGTTTTCCGGAAATAGATAAGATCAGTCGTTCTGAGAGGAAATGGAGTTCTCTTTCTCTTCGATCTGTCAATCCCGCGATAATTGCCTTTTCAAGGGACAATTCTGACCAATTAAGTCTTACAGACGCAGAAGATAGGTTATTCTGAACATGCTTCGCAAGCCGGTTCTCAAGTGTTTGCAGTTCGTTTAGCTGAGTTCTTAATATCATCCCTGCACCCCTCGCGAGAATGCCTGCGCTGCTCGCAAGCCTGACGCGGGCTGAAGCAACTCCTCTGGAAGCGGATCTGTGCAGCACAACGGCAAGCGATTCAATATCTCTCAGGAAATCAGCTACCCTGTTTACGAGTATATCCGCTGCATGAGTAGGTGTTTTGGCTCTTGCAAACGCTGCGAAATCCGGAAGAGTGGTATCGGTTTCGTGACCGATCCCCGAAATGACAGGCCAGGGAACCTGAGAGATCATGCGGGCGATATGTTCATTATTGAACCATGCCAGATCAGTAGCTGATCCGCCACCTCTCGTAAGAACTACAACATCGATATCAGGTATGGAAAGAAGTGCGTTAAACGCTCTAATCACGCTGTTTACAGTATCCATTCCCTGCATGATGGCCCAGGCTGTATACACTTTGAAGGGAAAGGAGCTGTTACTCAGCCCGTGAAGGAAATCATGACTGGCAGCAGATTCTTCAGCCGTGATCAATCCCACCCTCAGGGGAGCCTTCGGCATTATGAGTTCACCGTTGGAAGCCAGAACCCCTTCAGGAGTCAGTTTATCCACCAGTTTTCTAAGAAGCTCTGCCTGAATACCCATTGTCCACGCAGGGTCTATACTATCAACGATAAACGAGTATTTCCCGCCTGCCTCCCAGAGAGATACTTTTCCCTGTACTCTAAGGTTCATTCCCTCAAGAAGTTCAAATACACTGCCTTCTCTGGCGAATTCGCGGACAACTCCTGTTCGATTCCCCGCAAAGAGAACGCAGTCAATGACCGCAAGTGGCTGGCTCATGCCATCAGGGGAGGGTTCTACGAGCTGGAAGTAAGTATGACCTCTCTGGTTTATCTTTGGTGTTCTGGTAAGTTCTCCCCGAAGCCAGACAGGTCCGGGGAAAGCAGCAGTCAGAAATTCACTGACCCGCCTGTTAAGAGAAAGAACCGTGAAGTCAGGTGTGGTGTCAGAATACCCTGAGATGGTAATCCCCGCCGGTCTCACCGATATCATGGACAATAATATAGGCTGTTCCGGTATACGGTGCTGTTAGAATCAGATCCTCTAC
This sequence comes from Candidatus Aegiribacteria sp., assembly GCA_030594645.1. Taxonomy (GTDB): domain Bacteria; phylum Fermentibacterota; class Fermentibacteria; order Fermentibacterales; family JCC-6; genus Aegiribacteria. The sequence goes on along the minus strand of JAUVEU010000029.1, from coordinate 26,543 downwards.
GCCTTCCGAGGCTCCTTCAACAAGAGAGAATTCCCTTGAGTAAATATAATCCTCGAAGTATGGCATCTGAATGAAACTGTTGTAATCCATTTCATCGGAAGCCACAATAATATCAAGATCCATCCCTGAGGTTTCATCAAAGTCCAGAAGGATCCAGTATTCATATCCCTCATCCAGAGATATGGTGTACATGGCAGTAGCACCTCTTGATATGCTGTCATCTGCATCCAGCAAAGCAGCCGGTGAAGAGATAGATACAAGAAAAACAATAAGACAAATCATAAATTCCCTTTCGGTAATGCATTCATAAATCTCTATGCATAAGATTCCTCAGAAATGTCTTTCGGTCAAGTTCAATAATGAAATCCGTTATTTCATGTTTTCTCGGACTTTTCAACTCTTCTATTCTTTTTCACCTTCAGCGTTCCAGTTGAGTATTTTCAGTGAATCAATTTTCGTGAATTCTGCCTTCCTTTGATTTCGGCAAAATTCCAAACTTCACTTTCTTTTTCCCTTTTCTTCATTTCCTGATTCAATTCCTGAATTTTTCACTTTTCACTTTTTACCCTTCTTTTCACTTCGGCGGGGGAGAGGGGTAATTTTCGAATTAAGAAAATAATGCGACATAATTATGTCTGAATTGAATAAGCCTGAAAACATTTCACTGACAGGACGGTGGCATATACGCTAACTCACCATCGGAGGTAGTGATAATATTCGACGGGGGACCATTCAGGTTTGGGTGCGCGAATTATTCCAGGTACCATCCCACTGTCTTCTGAAGACAGTTTAATAATAATTAAAAACTAATTTGACGTCATAGGTTAAAATAATCATAAACACATACGGGTCAGGATGTGCAGATAATGTGAAATATGGCAAGATTTATGTGAAGATAGTGAATAAAACGACAATATTTGTTCATTCATGCATTTGGAATTCAGAATACTCCGTTTGAGCAAAATAATCAGAATAATTACAACCTCCCATAATATGAGTAGTTAACGGCATATTTGTATGCATATCAAGCCCGGTTTCAAGCCCTGAAATATGGAATTCAGGATGCGTAATTCTTCACTTGCATTGCTTTTCTCATGCTGTATCTTTGATATGGAAGAAAATTTGTTTGCCGATACAAAACAATGGAGGATACTTGAGCAAGAATGAGATCGCAGCAGGAAACACCATAGCCCTGAGGATACCGGACGGGAGAATGGTGTCACTTTCAAAGGAAATATCTGACGACATTAAGACAAATCCGGTCCCTGCAGGTACAGGTGAAGGAAGAGAAGTATACCGAAGAGGATTGATACTCGCACTCGATCAGGCTGTTAAAAGGGCATTTCCGGATGCAGAATTGTGGGTAGAGCACTCGATTTCACTTGGCTTTAGATGCAGATTGAACAACAGACCGGATATCAGTGCAGAGGAGCTTGTTAAGATATTAAGCATTGAACTCGATCGGGTTGTCAATGAAGCCATCCCCATAAGATCGGTCAAATCCGATCTTGCTGATAATAAACAGTTTCCGGAGGATTTTCGAAGGCTTCTATCCTGGAGTTCTCATAAACGTGAAATCAGAGGGAACAGGCTGGAAAGCACCTGCGCTTTTGCCCTCGGACCTGCAGTTCCGAATACGTCATGGCTCACAAAATGGGAACTGAAGCCACTTTCGAGGGATTTTGTATTGAGATTTCCGGGGGCTGCTTCATGGCCCGAGATAAACGAATGGAAACCTCGATGGAAACTGAACAGAGAATTCGACCTTGAGGAGAAGCACATTGCACGTATGCGGGTACAGAATATAGATCAGCTCAATCAGCGTATAGAGGAGGATGGCGGCAGACAGTTAGTGATAATGAGCCACTTCTATCAGACATATCGAATGGTTCAGATAGTGCAGAAACTAGAAGAAATGTATCCGTCCAGAAGGATCATCACGATTGCGGGGCCGTCATCCAGCGGAAAGACTACATTTGCAAGACTGCTTATGACATATCTTGTTGCAAAGGGGTTCGGAGCCCGCGTGATGAATGTTGACAACTATTTCAGGAATCGTAGCGAGACTCCGACAGGCCGCGATGGAAAACCTGATTTCGAATGCCTGGAAGCTATACATACCGACCTGTTCGGTGAGCATCTGAATATCCTTCTTCAGGGGAAGGAAGTGCGAACTCCTGTATTTGATTTCCATAAAGGTATCCGCATCGACGATCAGATTCCAATGAAACTTGAGGAGAGAGAATTCCTTCTGGTAGAGGGCATTCATGGCCTGAATGACGCGCTGACACCAGGAATCGATGAAGAATCAAAATTCAGGATTTACGCTTCAGCATTGACGCAGCTTAATATTGACAGAATAACAAGGATGTCTACTTCGGACAGCAGGCTTGTCAGGAGAATGGTAAGAGACAGTACACAAAGAGGGTATTCTGCTGAAGAGACGATTACAGCATGGCCCTCGGTGAAGAGAGGTGAAAGAATGAACATCTTCCCATTTCAGGAGGATGCTGACGCAATGTTCAACTCTTCACTTGCCTACGAGCTGCCGGTGCTTAAGAGATACGCTGAACCCCTGCTCCAAAAAGTAAAGCCGGGTTCACATGCTTACCATACCGCCATGAAACTCCTTGACCTTCTTGATCTTATCAGACCGATTGATGAGGATCTTGTTCCAAGAACAAGCCTTCTGAGGGAATTCATTGGTAATTCGATATTTAAGGATAAAGACAGAAGAGAGGATAAATGATGATAATTCTTCTAATAATAGCGCTTACTGCTGCTCCAGGACCCGGGCCGGACATGACCGTTCTGAGCCGCCCCATAGCAGGTCCCTACACGCACCTGCTTTACGAGCAAAGAGCCGAGCATGATTACGATGCTGTTCATTATACGGTCTGGGTGGAAGTACTGCCTGATATAGGAGAACTGGAAGGTATCGCTGGTGTTCTCTTCGCGTCCAATGTCTCGAATCTGAACGAGATCCGGTTTGACTTTCTTCAGATGAAGATCGACTCAGTATGGGATACTACCGGTCCTCTGGTGTATTCTCAGTTTGAGGATTCAGTAGTCGTTACACTTTCCTCAACGATGAATCCAGGCGACACTTCAGAGGTTTACCTGGCATATTCAGGAACACCCTGGAATGAAGGCTACGGCGGATTCGGGGGATTCTGGTTTCATCCGTACGTTTACTACCATATGGGGGTTGGCGTTTACACAGACCCGCCTTCACTCGGAAGAGCAATCTTCCCCTGCTGGGATCATCCTTCAGACAAAGCCAGTATCGAGTTCTATATAACCGTCCCGGATACTCTGTATGCTGTCGCAAATGGCGATCAGGCCTGGAAAAAGGAATTAACCGACGGTAAAGCCCTTTTCCACTGGGTGCAGCCGCAGCCGATGCCCACATACCTGGCTGCTTTCTCAGTATCCGATTACGAAGTTCTGCAGGATTCAACTTACAGCTGGATCTGGTATTACGTATATCCGTGGGAGATCGAAGACGCACTCGTCAGTTTCCAGAATGTAGACCTGATGATGGATCAGTTTGAGAGTACATACTCCGAGTATCCATGGGATACCAAATTCAGTTATGTCGAGACGCCCAAAGGTGACATGGAACACCTGACGCAGGTATATCATATCGCTGCTGCGGTAAACGGGAACAATAGCTATGACTGGCTTCTAGCACATGAATTGAGCCATCACTGGTGGGGTAACTGCGTAACAGAGGAGATCTGGACCGATGTCTGGCTCTCCGAAGGATTTGCTGTCTACAGTGAAGCGGTTTGGGCGGAATATTACGGCGCGGAAGCGTACGATGATTACGTGGTGAACGATATTATGCTTCCATATCTGAACAGCGGAGAAATGTTTCCCATTACCAATCCGACCAATCCTTCGGAGATGTGGAGCTATACGACCTACCAGAAGGCTGCGAGCGTCCTTCATATGCTCAGGCATGTACTCGGGGATACAGTGTTTTACAACACTCTGCATAACTATTTCAATGAATTTGCGTACAGCAATGCTACGACTGATGATTTTCGTGATCATGTTGAAGCAGCGTCCGGAGAGGATATCGACTGGTTCTTTGATACATGGCTGCATGAATGGGGCTACCCCATATACCTTCTTGAGTATAACTGGGTTGAAAATGCCGGTAACTGGGATGTTATCGTTGATCTGGAGCAGATTCAGACGGTAGGACCTGTTTTCACAATGCCCCTGGAATTCGGGATCTACGGAGCTTCTGAAGATACACTCGTTGTGATGTGGAATGATCTGCAAACTCAGAGCGAAGTATTTACGGTGTCTTTCGAGCCGACTGAAGTACAGTTCGATCCGGGGCATTACGTTCTTTCCCCGCACCTTACGGGGATTAATGAACGTCCTCTTCCTCCACCTTTCGGTACGGGAACTCTTTACTTCACGCCCAATCCTGCGATGTCCGTGGCAGTTCTGAACTGGAGCGGAATGGCCGATTCAGAGCTTTCAGTGACACTTTATGATCTTTCCGGCAGAATGATCCTGGAATGGAATTTGAACGCAGGAGACAGGCATATGGACCTGTCCTGTGTCCCTTCCGGACTTTACCTGGTGGAAGCTTCAGGTCCCGGCAACATTCGTCAGACAGCCAAGCTTATCATCCAGGGCCGGATATGATATTCTGAAGGAGGGATAGAATTGAGCAAAAAGGCCAGGCTTCTGTCGATTCACCGTCTTGAGGGTCTTACGGATGGTATATACGCGATTGCCATGACCATAATGGTTCTCAGCCTTCCTCTGCCGAAAACGATACACAACATCACTTCAAACAGCGATCTGCTGGATCATCTTTTTGATTACTCTGAGCTTTTCTGGACCTATCTGATCAGCTTCCTTCTTCTGGGAAATTTCTGGATAATTCAGCAGAAACTCTTTAAATACGTGAAAATAACCTGCGAGAAACATCTCTGGGCCAACCTTGGAGGACTTCTGGTGGTCTGCGTGATACCTTTCTCGTCTTCACTTATCGGGAATCATATAGATTTCTTCGTTGCCAACATCTTCTTTCATACGAATATCTTCCTGATAGGGATGTTTTTCCTTCTTCAATGCAGAACACTTATGAAGCATACAGAGATGCTAAATGAGGGTGTAGATAGGAGCGCGATTGGAAGGATAGTAAAAATCAACCTGGTTCTTCCATGTTTATCGATAACCGGGATGGTAATAGCATTATTCTCACCCGCATGGAGCCCCATGATCTACATACTTGCACCTTTCCTGACAACGCGGATCGCGAACCGAACTGGGGTCGGACATAACAACGTACACTTGTGAATGAAATATATGATAATAAATAGATAGTAATAGCACAGTAATAACAATGTAACTACACTTCTCTTTTTTGAAGGTAGAAGGAATTAGAGTCAAGAATACATGTGCAAATCAACTGCTGTCAGTAAAGTAGTTTAAGGACTGCTCCGAAGACCGCGTCAGGCCGCTCTACGACTGTGATACCGCTTGATTCAAGGATATCTTTCTTTGCCTGCCATGTTTCTTCCTCTTTGCGTATCATGGCTCCCGCATGACTCTGCGCGATTCCTGCTTTCGTGAACTTGCCGCCGAGGAAGACGACCATAGGCTTGGTTATCTCACCTCTTTGAACAGCCTCTGCAAGGTCATTTTCCTGCGAGGTGCCTGTTTCACCGTATATCGCCATGACTTCAGTGCGGGGATCCTTCTCAAACGCTCTTGCCGCATCGAGAATGGACAGACCGGGAACGGGATCACCTCCTACACAGACAACTGCGGAAAGTCCGGGATAGTCTTCACCCCATAGCGGTCCGAATGATCCGTCTTCGCGGGGACCAGGCAGGTTGGGTCTGCAGTGAAAAGCGCCCAGGAGCTGTGAAAGACCACCCGATCGCGAGATAACACCGACTTTTCCCGGTTTATAGTTCTTTTTTGCCCATGTAGCGCTTCCGCCGATGAGTCCGAAAAGGTAGCCCGAAGTATCCAGAAGACCGACAGTGTTTGGTCCGAGGTATACAGAATTTCTTTTTGAAGCAAATTCCTTAAGAGCGATTTCATCCTGCGTAGGCACTCCGTCAGCTGTGAGAACAAGGAACTTCAATCCTGCGTCAATGGCGTCTATCGCTGCTTTCCTTACTGCACCTGCTGGTACGAAGAAAACCGCGGTATTAAGCTGTGGAAAAGCTTTTACAGCCTCTGCGGCGGAATTGAATACAGGCACACCATCTACTTCCTGCCCGCCCTTTCCCGGCGTGCAGCCCGCAACAATGCTTGTTCCGAATTTCCTCATCATTCGAGATTTGCTCTTTCCCTGTCTTCCGGTGATTCCGAAGACGAGGGTTTCGGGAGTATCAATGTCTGCAAGATATTTCAGTATTCCAGCCATCAGTCCACCTCCGCAGGCATTTCCAGATGTATTCTGATCTCACCGTTACCTTCAAGAAGGGATGCTGTTTCACACATAAGGCATCCTATGCATTTAGCTTCAGGGTTTATCTGCAGTTCTCCATTATTCCAGAGCAGGTATCCGGTCGGGCATGCGCTGAACGAAGGAGGTTCCTCATCGCTTTTCCACTTATCCGGATAGAAATAGATATCACCGGGCGGGACTTCCACTCTTATTACTGGTTCTCCTTCAGGTGAGGAGGGTGGCTGAACGTGCGGCGGGTTCTGCATCGCGATGGCTTCGATATCGTCCACCATGACATTAGGGAAGATTTCCGCGGGGTAGGTTTTTACAGGAACAGGAAGGTCAGCAGAAATTCTTTCAAATAGTTCTCTGGCTTTATCCTCATCCGTGCCGCCGAATCTCAGAAGAGTCGGCAAGGGGGTGGGAGTTTCTCTGAGAGCTTTCCAGACTGCAGCCGCAAGGTGGTGCTGATTCTGAAAAGCCATTCCCGAACCTGTCAGAAGGAGAACCTGTGCACCTTTCTGAGCGAATATAGTGCGGAGAATTCGATAGCTTTTGAATGCGGAAAGACCTCCGGAAGTGTCGGATTCGTTCATTGTGTAGATATCAGTTCTTAAACCTGTAGTCATTTCCCAGAGCATTTTACCTCCGCCGCCGCAGAGATTCGTTGCAACACGGAGAGCTTTATCAGGAGGAGTTTCACGGTTCTGCCTGAAGAATCCGGTTCCAGCAGGATCAGCGATGTTGATCAGTTCTACAGTCTGTTCAAGCTGAGTGAGATCGGTGGATGATTTAAGACCGGGAGGAAAGAACAGGTCTTTTTCAGTCTTCTTTACCGCTGCTTTTTCGAATTCCGCTCTGCAGTCAACAGCGGTAAGAGAACCATCACTGAGAACGCCTATAGGGTTGACTTCTAATACAGTAAGCCTGTACCCGACAAAGGTACTTATAAGGCCTTTCAGGAATGCGGCAATAATTTCAGGGTTTTTAAGTGTGTCGATTACAGCCAGTTCTTCTGCAATACCTTCTGCGTCAATGGGAGTAAGAAGCGAGAATGGAATTTTTACCAGAGTTCCCGATCTCCCTTCAACACCGGAGCCGCCTTCGGTGCTGAAAAGGAGTATTCCGCCAGGAAGCTGCTTCTGAGAACCGAAATCAAGCATGCACCCTGCGTAGTATTCGGCTTTAAGGTTCAGCCCTTTTGCCAGGAGAACTCCATCAGCCTGTCCCCAGTCGCCGGGGGAGAGGAGTTCATCAAGATTCGAATGGAATTCGGATATTGTTTCGACTTTTCTGACCAGGCCGTGCTTTTTTCTGCTGGTTGCTCCAGGTATCTGTGCCTTGAGAAAAATCGGGAGTTCAGGTAATTCAACCGGAAGATCATCACCTGTCATGACGAAATAACCGTCTACTACAGGGACTCCAAAATTTCCAAGAAGAGTTCTTGTAAGGTATTCAGGCAATGCTGGCATCATATTCTCCTGTTTGCTATGTGGCTTTGGCTTTCATCATTCTGTCCGTTTCCCGAACCGCCCTGTTCCATTGAAGGGCAACTCCGGGTCGGAGACTGTAAAGGTAGTTGTACTCGGTATAGCAGCTTGCTGTGCATGCCTGACACGGAAGCCCGAGAGTATTCTCAAAAGCCTTCTTAAATCCGGTATCAAGGGCATTCAATGAAGAAGGATACTGTCCGATAAGAAGGGAACAGGGGTATACTTTTCCATCAGCGTCGATATTGCAGTACATCTTTCCGGCTCTGCATGAAGTGCCGTGGAATTTCTCCGGTAGTCTGGTTACAGAGTAGTCAGGCCAAACGGAAAGGCTTTCAAGGTACTTTGTCGAATTGGCTATTGGGGCTCCTTTTCTTTTCATTGAAAGGAGATTCTTAAAGGCTTTCGAGTACTCTTCAGCAGTCGGCATCATGCCTGAAGTGTCGCCCCCAAGCTTTTCGTTGTGATGCAATGACTGGAAAGTGGTCTGGAAACCGTATTTAAGCGCGGTTTCCATTATATGATCCAGATGATTCATGTTATGACGTGTGAGAACGGTAATCGTCCAGAGCCTTACTTCTCCTGAGGCCGTTTCCATTGCCTTCGTTACTTTAGCGTGACTGCCCTCTTCACGATTGCTGTCGTGAGACGTTTCCGGTCCATCGTATGCCAGAACAAGATGGTCGATATTATTGAGTATCTCGGGTTTAGCAGGAAGTATATATCCGTTTGAATCAAGACTGACGTACATTCCCAGTTGGCGGGCATATGCGCAGAGTTCGGATATATCATCCCGCATGAGAGGTTCCCCGCCCCAGATACCTATTCTTCTTGTTCCGGCTTCAGACATCTGCCTGAAAAGGTCTTTCCACTGTGCTGTGGAGAGATCGGGGCGCCCCTGATCAGGTATCTGGCAGTAGTTGCACCTGCTGCAGCAGTTGTCGGTAATGGAAACCATCACATTTACCGGTCTTCTTCGTCCGAGGAGCCCGAGAGCGGCATCTATTCCCATATTGATCTGACCGGACAGATTCACTTATGATCTCCTTCCGGAAGCCCCTTCCATTGGGGTCCGTATATGTTCTTATCTATTATCCGTTTAGCTTCTCTGTTCTGACCGAAAAGATAATACGCAATGTTATACCATCTTTTGGCTCCTGTTTTCAAAATCCCCATGAAGGGGCTGTCCGTTCCAGGTCCGCTCTGCTCCTTCTTTCCTCTAAAAGTTTTTTCTACTTTCGCGACGAAATTCGCCTGAGCCTTCAGGAAAGTAAAGGAGGGAGGTCCAGTGAGAGGAGGGATACAGATCTCTTCAAGGTTTTCAAATGAGCCGGTGACACCGTTGCCTTTTACAGTTGTTTCGACTGATAGAGGGTCAATACCCATTACGTTGGCTACGGAATAGTCCAGCGCTATCCTGTCAGTGGAAGCGGCGATGAAATCCGTTTGTTTCGGGATTCCCGGTTTTGGGCCGTTGCCTTCGAGAGAAATTGTCCCGTCAGCAAGAGTGAAAATAACCGGAATGAGGGAATTAACCGCTACTACGTAATCTGCAAGCCTGTAATGATAATTGTGCCTGTTATCATCAAGACAGCCGTAAAGGTGCTTCATTGCCACAGAGATTACCGATCTGTAGTGAGTTTTTACCACAGGTATGGAAACAACAGGCATATGTGTGCAGATCTCCGGAATGCCGAATTCAAGGTTTCCCACCTTACTGGATATCCATCTGTGTTCCGAAAAATTATGCCAGATAAGATTATGTCTTTCAGCGACATCCTTCATCCTGGTAACGCGAAAGGCTCTTGTAGCATCTACAAGTATCTGGTTCGATTCAGCAAGGAATATTCTTCCTGTATGTCCGGAAACCTTCTCAGCAAACGCTTCGACTACCCAGGGGGAAGTGTCGACTCCAGGTCTTAAATAATCCCACGTAAGATTCAGTTTAACAAGGATATCACTGCCTTTGGGAAGAAGTGATTTCCAATTCAGCTTATCGAGAATATCATGAACCGCCTGCCGAACTCCATTCCTTGTGGACGCATAGAAAACTTTCATTTAGCTCCTTCCATAAGTGTTAGATGGAATATACATTGACAGGGCTGAGATTCAACTATAGAATTCTGTAGTAAAGTTGTTGGAAATATACTCTGTTCTATTAGAAAGGGAATATTCATGATAAAAGCTGTTTCAGCGGTCATTCTTCTGTCCGTCTTCGCCTTTGCGAGCGCTCCGGCATTCGGTCCATACAGCTGGATTGACGATAACGGCGGCAGGATTGACGTTGGATATTACGGAGCTCCATGCATTGTGGACTGGAACGCAGATGGCTTGAAGGATCTGGTACTGGGTCAGTTCAGCTTAGGCAATATAAGGTTTTATGCCAATTCCGGTTCAAATGATTCTCCAAATTTCACCACCTACAGCTACATTCAGTCGGATGGAGTGAACATTGCACTGCCCTATGGTTGATGTACCGGTGCGACGAATCCACAGGTTGTGGATTTTAACAACGATGGTATTCTCGACATTGTGGTGGGAGACAGGAACGGATATGTCAATTACTTCCGTGGTACCGCTACAGGTGTGCTGACAACGGAACCGGACATAAAAGCGAATGGAACGACCATTGATGTTGGATACAGTTCCGCTCCGGTCATTGTAGACTGGAATGAGGACGGGCTGTTTGATCTGATACTTGGGCAGGAGAGTACATATCCGGGAAGCGTCCGTTTATATCTGAACACCGGAACAACGGAAAACCATGCATTCACCACATATACCTGGGTCCAGAGCAACAGCACAAATATCGCATGGTCCCGCTGCACTCCGCAGGTATTTGATCTCAACCTGGATGGCAAAAAGGATCTTATATGTGGCGAAAACACCGCAAAACTGGTTTACTATGAGAATGTCGGCACCAATGCCTCACCAGTATTCAGCGGTTATGAGTACCTTGAAAGTAACGGGACTGACATTGATCTTTATTACGGGTCAAGACTCTGGCTGAATGACTGGGACGAAGACGGACTTCCCGATCTCCTTGTGAGTGATCACAGCGGCTGGGTCTACCTGTATTACAATATTTCTACAGGGATAGAAAATGAATCTGGCTCCTTGATTAACTCCAATTCTGAATTTAGCATATCTAAAAGCCCCACAAACGGATACTTCAGTGTGAATATTCTTCTTGAGGCAGACAGCGATGTAATGTTCCGGATATACTCCGCTGACGGCAGGATTGTGTCAGAATCCGGAACCGTTCAGTTAAATGCCGGCGAGCACGATTATGGCTTTGATATTTCCGGTGAACCGTCCGGCATATACTTCGTTCAGATTGATACCGGAAGCATAATCCTGTCAGAAAGCGTGATTCGGATTCCATAACACTGAAGACCTTTCTGTTCTTGTTTACGGCAACGGTTTCCGTTACTGCCGGTGCTCTGTGCGGCAATGAAATTCGTCTGCTTCGGGATTCCCGGTGTCGGGCCGTTACCTTCGAGTGAAAATGTACCAACTTGAAAGGGGTAAGATTCAACTATTAAGAGTTTTAGCAATTTCGTTGAAGATACATTTCGTTTCTATTTGAAAGGATATTAATGAGAAAGGTTGTTTTAGCGGCAATACTCTTGTCAGGATTCGTCATGGCAGGTGCCCCGATGTTCGGCCCCTACAGCTGTATTGTAGCTACCGGCGGCAGAATCGACGCCGGGAGTTATGGAGCTCCATGCATAGCGGACTGGGACGGAGACGGCCTGAAGGATCTGGTGCTGGGTAAGTACACCGATGGCAAGATAATGTTTTATGCGAACTCCGGTTCAAATAGCGCTCCAGTTTTCACCACCTACAGCTACATTCAGTCGGACGGAGTGGACATAACACTGCCCTATGGTGAAACCACCGGCGCGACAAATCCACAGGTTGTGGATTTCAACAACGATGGTATTCTAGACATTGTGGTGGGAGACAGGAACGGATATGTCAATTACTTCCGCGGTACCGCTACAGGTGTGCTGACAACGGAACCGGACATAACAGCGAATGGAGTGACAATTGATGTTGGATACAATTCCGCTCCGGTAATTGTTGACTGGAATGAGGACGGGCTTCTTGATCTGATACTTGGGCAGGAGAATATAACCATTGGAAGTGTGCGTCTGTATCTGAACAGCGGAACACCGGAAAACCATGCATTCACCACATACTCCCGGATAAAGAGCGACCTCTTGAACATCAAATGGTTCCGCTGCACTCCGCAGGTATTTGATCTCAACCTGGATGGCAAAAAGGATCTTATATGTGGCGAAAACACCGCAAAACTGGTTTACTATGAGAATATCGGCACCAATGCCTCACCTGTATTCAGCGGCTATGAGTACCTCGAAAGTAACGGGGTTGATATTGAACTCTATTACGGGACAAGGCTCTGGGTGGACGACTGGGACGAAGACGGACTTCCCGATCTCCTTGTTAGTGATTTCTACGGCTTGGTCTACCTGTATTACAATACTTATACAGGGATCGAAGAAGAAGCAGGCTCTGAGCTTTATTCCAGCTCTGAATTGAACATATCCGGAAGCCCCACAAACGGATACTTCAGCGTGAATATTCTTCTTGAGGCAGACAGCGATGTGAAGTTCCGGATATACTCCGCTGACGGCAGGATTGTGTCCGAATCCGGAACCGTTCAGTTAAATGCCGGTGAGCACGATTATGGCTTTGATATTTCCGGTGAACCGTCCGGCATATACTTCGTTCAGATTGATACCGGAAGTATAACCCTTTCGGAAAGTGTGGTTCTGCTTCCTTAACGGATTTGAAACGGTATCAGAAATATCAGAAGGTTTTAATTATACCACTGCCGGCAGTTTCAGAACTGTCGGCAGTTAGAGCCTCTTCTAATTCCCCTCTGATTACCTGAGTATAACCAGCCTTCTCGAAGTGTCGCTTTCAGCTGAGAAACGAATGAAGTATATGCCAGGCTCAATATCGGAGACATTCAGGTTTAAAGTAGCGTTTATCGGGGATGCTCCGGTCGTTTCGAGAACAAGTCTTCCACAGATGTTGTACAGACCAAGTGTCCAGTTCTGCTGATCTCCCGAGAAAAGGTGCACATTGACTGCTTCATGTGAAGGATTGGGGAAGGGATAACCCATAGGTGAAGCTGGCAGCGGGGATCCACCTGAAACGCCTGTATATCCTGTGTAGGCTCCTTCGATTGTGATGTCGTCAATAAAGAAACCAGTACCTGTATCACTGTCATTGTCTGTTTTGAACCTGAACTCAACCTGAATATCAGTACCCGCTTCATACATGGAGAGATCATATGAAAATGGCACCCAGCCTGTTCCATTTCCTTTTCCGCCTGGACCCAGAGCCCCGCCTGACCCTATGAAAGCAAGGGTATCAGCAGTACCTGCGACGAGGTCATGGATGATCAGGTAAATGCCGTCACTGCCGTAGATTGCAACATCAAAAGTGGTCCAGAACTCAATCGAAGCTTCCGGTGCAAGTGTCAGCTCAGGGGAGAGAAGACCGCAGTCCATGTTATTTACGTAGCCGCCGGAATCACCACAGTGCCATGAATGAATGGGTGAATGGCTCTCGGAATCCGTGATGTTCCACATGTCATTAGTTCCTGTATGCGTCCAGCCTGCATCGCCCGATTCGACATCATTTGAAATTCCTGTTTCGCCTACAGTAAGTCTCAGAGTGTCCTCTGTAGCGTATCCTGTGGTCTCCGAAAGAATATCAAAGTAAAACCATGGGAAAGACGGGGAAGGGGCGCTGGCGGAAAGCTCGCATACGAATGAGAGTGTTCTGATACTGTCTTCAGGAATAGAATCAACCCAGGCCGAATCCTGTGGCCAGGAAACCCAGGTTGGATATTCAGTCATCCGTACTGCTACATCACCCGCGGTAAGGAGTCCCAGGTTAGCAATATTGACATCCAGCTGGAATGTTTCTCCCGGCTCCGGTATCCCGTTAGCGTTTCCACCTGTTTCGTCATCAACAGAATATGTTGTGAAGTACAGACCGGGAGCATATACCAGAAGAGGTATGGATATTTCCCAGGTTCCCTGGCTGGAAACAAGCTGCCCGTTAAGCGTTACGACTGAACCGGTTTCAGCGGAACTGTTCACTGTAAGCGCAATGAGCGGGGAGCCTGTCGATTCACTTCCTGCGGGAATACCGCCAAAGGAACTTGAACTCTGGGTCAGAGTTGCAGGACCGTTTATGGAAGTGATGTTGATAACAACATCTGTAAGATCCTCATTACCCTGGTTCAGGAGTGTAATATCAAGATCGGCAGAGCATCCGGGGGAAAGGTGCCCTGAGCCTGCTGTATCGTTTACAAGCAATTGAGAAATGACCGGGTCCGGTCCTGAAGCCTGCTCAATAATAAGTGATGTTCTTCTGATTCCCGGTCCGGAAACGGTCAGAGTTACGCTTCCAATGACCGGTTCGGAAAAGATGAAATCCGTGTGACCTGTCGCATCCAGCACTACAGTGCTCCAGTAGTCCCCGTCATCATGAACGCATACTGTCAATCCCTCAGGATCGGCTCCTGTGACCTGAACAGGGAAGATGGAAGTATTGGCGGTGATTATATCCGGACACAGTACTTCGATTTCCAGAGGGTTCATTCTGTATGGCCTTAAGGATGGATCGCCCAGAAGGTTTACATCGTACTGGTGCCATCTGTACACGTTTTCCCACTGGCTGAATGGAATAAAATACTCTTTCGTATATGCCAGCAGTTCCCCTGATGTCAGAGACCAGTTACTGTAAAGATAATCAAAGAAAAGGTGATCAAGAGCATCAGAATAACCGTAAAGGGGATTACCGGGAGACCCCCATCCGTAACTGGAGTTACCTATAAACCCGACACCCCCTCCTGATGAATTAGTAATGAAATGTTCAGCAATTGCGTCGAAATCGAATGCGGCGCTCCAGCAGCCGATCGAGTACATTACCGCAGCAAACCTTCCATCAGAATTGATGTCGTCCATGTCTCCGATGCCCATATAATCGTCACCCACACCGAGGGATGAGTACCATGCGTGTCCATCATGGTTCACCAGATTCTGTCCTGAGTTCAATGCTGCCATTGTCGTTGACAGATTCTCGTTTCCAAGCGCCTGATAGAGCTTCGTGATGTTCAGATAATCAGGCAGGAACTGTTCATCTATGTAATCCTTGCTCTCTCCCGAATTGGTGTAGGGGTCCGTCCACAGTACTGCTGCAAGAAACAGAACATCCTGATAGAAATCATCCTGGAAGCAGTCTTCGTACGCTGCGATGTTGTCCACGAATGTCTGTGCTTCTGTCGTGTTCTCGACAGTTGCTCTTCCAACAAAGATATCAGGATGCAGGTCAACATCATCGTCTATTTCACCGAAGATATCATTCAGATTGGCGTCCCAGTTTCCGTCAAGATCGGAGAAGTACAGATCACAGGGCAGACTGTCCTCGCGGGAGGCATATCCTGCTTCGCAGGTCATCGCGTAAGCGAACCTGAACGGTACCAGATTCGTATCTCCGCCAAGCAGGAGGAAATCAAGACCATTTGCAAGATAATAATTCTTAACGAAATTGCGGAGTTTTTCCGCGTTATCTCTTCCGGAGGACATGGAATAGATAACGTTCATGGTTATGACCTCGGTAAGAATACCCTGGTCAGTTCTTCGTTCAGCAAGCTGTTCGAATATCGTTTCAAGTGATAAGTCTGTAACGATAAGCATTCTCCTGATCTCGTCGTCCTTTGCTCCGCTGCAGAACGGTCTTGTTTCAAGGGGAGCGGTTTCAAGCCTGATCTCAAGTGAAACGAGTCTCTGGAGTTCTCCGGTAACAGGATTCCAGCGGAGAGGAATAACAAGGATCTCTGCTTCAGGCAAACCGTTCATGAATCCGTTGCCGGCAAGCTGTGCCGGTTCTGAAGGCCAGAAACAGTCAGAGGAATAGACTTCATCAACTGCCTGAACAGAAATAACTTGTACATCAAGTATCAGTGGTGTTGGCGCAGGAAGAGGAGGAATAATGATATTGTCAGCGATGTTTTCCCATACCGCCGAGCTTGATGTTATTGATATCGCCCTTTCCCCGGCAGGAAGGGGAATGTTCCATGGCAGTTCAGGGAGTGATGGAAACCCCGCTTCATCTCCAGGATAAGCACCCTGCATTTGCGGGATTACTCCGGTCGAGGTTACCGGCAGGTGACATGTACTGATAATGTCAGAAGGAAGCTCAGCGGTTATAGATGCCGCGTAGACAGTCAGTGAAACGAGAAGCAAAAGTATTAATCCGGTTTTCATTATTAAACCATTCCTGTAATTAGTTACGCAAGATTATCTTTACAATCAAATATATTCATCTTAGTATGCGTGTCGCCAGCGGCTCGGGATTGACAGGAAACATCATAATGTTTTAGCTTCATCTCTGTATTTCATTCTAAAGGGAGGTTGAAATGAAAAATACAATCCTTTTGCTTGCTGCAATAGGACTGATTGTCTCTGTTTCTGCCGGTTCAATCCGCATCGTTAACAATACGGGTGGATACGATATCTGGTATGTCCAGATAAGTTCTACCTATGATGATGAATGGGGAGATGACTGGCTGGACTCCGATGAAGTTATTTCATCCGGAAGTTCGGTAACTTTCAGTGTTCCCAATGATATCTACGATATCCGTCTGGAAGATGAGGATGAAGACGAGTACATCAGATACGGAGTAGATGTTTCCGGTTCGTATGTCTGGAATGTAACCCTGGACGATCTTGGCGAAGTTGACATGAGCAGCGGAGGTTACTCAGAAGAGGAAACCGTATACGGTAACGCTCCAGTAACCATCTACAACGATACTGGTGGATATGATATCTATTGGATTTATGCCAATCCCTCTTCATACTCCGAGTGGGGAGAAGACCGCCTCGGAAGCGAGATGCTCTACTCAGGCGATGAATTCACGTTCTGGGTCGATGGCGGTGACTATTACGACATCAAGTGTGAAGATGAGGACGGCGATACTTACACTTTCTGGGAAATGTGGGTAGGCGAAGACGGTCTCTATCTTCCTGTTGATCTTGGAGATCTGGACTAAACTGCTTTCACTTGAATTTGCGATATACCAGGGACCCGTCTTAACCGGCGGGTCCTTCTCACAAATTGAGCCGGGTTTAAGAGAGCAATATGATATTGGCTCAGAAACCGTGCTTATTGAGGTGTTTGAATATTGACAAAGGAGAGTTTGAAAGAGTATCATCTTCCTTAAAGAGGAGTAGAGGAATAATGGTTTCATATGCAGCTTATTTTCAGGACGATATAATGGAAAACGGTAATATTTTCAAAAGCGTACGAAATATTCTGAGAATGAATTGCTGAATAACTTATGATCTTCTATGAAGAAATACTGAGAGAATTTCAGACGAATAATGTTAAATATGTTCTTGTAGGCGGTCTTGCAGTCAATCTTCTTGGTTCGATGCGTAGTACGGCTGATATGGACATTCTTGTTGAAATGAGTAATGAAAACCTTAAGAAAGTAATTGATATTCTGACAGTTCTCGGTTATCAAGTTAAGCAACCTGTTGATCCCATGAAACTCGCGGATGAAGAAACGCGGAATGAATGGATTACAAATAAACACATGAAAGCTTTTAACTTCTACAAGGATGATGAATTGAAAGAAGTGGATATTATTATTGAATCTCCCGTTAGTTTTGAGGAAGCTAAAAGGAACGCCTTATCCTTTAAAATTGATGACGTACTATTATCTGTAATCTCGCTGGATGATCTGATAAAAATGAAGAAGAACACAGGTAGAGCAATTGACAAACAAGATATCAAGGAGTTGAGAAAGATTCGAAAACTAAGGTTGAACCTATGATCTTCGAATGGGAAACCGAAGAGGAACGCCTCAAACGATTGATGAAATACTCCGCAAAAAAGAAATTGGAGTGGCTTCGGGAGATGCATGAATTCATTCTTAAAGCATCTTCTGAAGAAGACAAAAAAATCAGAATAGAATTAAGGAAAATGCGCTAAACAATTTACGGAAGCCTGGTTATCGTCATCCAGGCAAACTCATCGCAAAGCAGCTTATCCTTCCATTAATTATCACATTTTCATGCCTGAAACTAAAAAAACAGCTTGAATTTCAAAACAACAACGGCTTATAGGCCCTTCTTCGGACAGAATTCATCGAATTCACAGTTTGAACATTTCGGGTTCCTGGACAGACAGACCTGTCTGCCGTGGAAACCGATCTGATGGCAGAAGGATGTCCAGCGGTCTTTCGGAAGTAGTTTCTTTAAATCAGCTTCAATCTTATTGGGTTGTGTATTTCTTGTCAGATCAAGTCTCAGTGATAGCCTGCTTACATGAGTATCGACAATAATCGCAGGTTTGTTAAAGACTTCTCCTATGATGACGTTTGCGGTTTTTCGCCCGACACCGGGAATGGTAATGAGTTCTTCAATTGTCTCTGGCAGCACCCCGTTATGTTCTATAAGCCAGGCAGCAGCTTCCTGTATTGATCTTGCCTTTGATCGAAAAAAACCTAGAGGATGAACTATTTCTTTGATCAGTTCCCGGCTCGATTGGGAAAGACCCTGAATGTTCCTGACTTTTTCCCACAGATGCGGTGTGACTCTGTTAACAGCGGCGTCAGTGGTTCTTGCCGAGAGAATCGTGGCGATCAGAAGTTTCTCAGGCTTACCATCGTAATCCAGAAGGCACCTTGCATTCGGGTACATTGCTGGAAGCATTTCGAGCAGGATAGTGACCCGTTCAGTTCTTCTCAAAAATATCCCTTCTTGACAGTCTTCACTCAAGGATGCAATCTAGTGTTTCCAGTAACATGAATGCAAGTGGAAGGAGAAAATTCTTGAAGAAGGAAGAATGCGGGATAAATGGTGTATATCTCTTTGAATTAAACAGTCTGCAGGACGATCGCGGAAGTTTCTGTGAGATTTTCAGGAAAGAATGGATTTCGGATATTTTCGACACGCAGATACAGATGAACTATTCACGTTCTGAATCGGGTGTTCTGCGGGGACTTCATTATCACCGAAATCAGACCGATCTCTGGATTCCGGTTCAGGGCAGGATAATTGCGGGTCTGGCCGATATCAGGAAAGAATCTCCAACTTATGGTGTTTCACTCTCAATCGAGTTTGATGGAAGCAGACCGAGAGGACTGCTTATCCCGCCAGGAGTAGCACACGGCTATGCAGCACATACCGATATGACACTGATATATGTTGTTAACAGATATTTCGACAACACGGATGAATATGGCATTGCGTGGAACGATCCTGGATTTGCTATCGAATGGGGTCTTGAAAAACCTTTCTTGTCCGAGAGGGATAAGAATAACGCCCCGTTTGTCATGGAATAGATTCAGTAACTGATAAAGGGACACCCGATGAAGCGGATGTCCCTGTTCTGGTGCCGAAGGGGGGACTTGAACCCCCACGAGGAAAAATCCTCACCAGGTCCTGAACCTGGCGCGTCTGCCAATTCCGCCACTTCGGCTTTGATGCTCGGCGATACTAGGAATAATCCGGTGAAAAGTCAATGTTCACTAACACGGTTGCATCCTGTATTATATTTCACTGTCGAAAGGAGAATCAGATGAGCGAAAAGAGTAAAGTCATGGCAAGAAACAGAAAAGCCAGACATGAGTATTCAATTCTCAGTACTCTGGAAGTTGGTCTGGTTCTTGTTGGATCGGAGATAAAATCAATACGTGCCGGGAAGGTCAGCCTCAGTGGAACGTATGCCTCTTTTGATGATAACTTCGAACTGTGGGTTCACCACATGCATATAGCTGAGTATCCGGAGGCAAGAGATAATCATGAACCGTACCGTAGACGCAAATTACTGGCTCATGCCTCTCAGTTGAGGAAAATCAGGAGAATGGTTCAGGAAAAAGGTTATACACTGATTCCGCTCGATGTTCATCTTTCAGATGGAAAAGCCAAAATCGAGCTGGGTTTCTGTCGAGGAAAAAAACAGTACGACAAGCGCGCTGAAATGGCTAAGAAAGATGCGGATCTGAATCTCAGGAGAGCAGTCAAGCGGGAGTCGAGAGGATATGAATAGTATTCAGTTTCTATTTGCCGCAGTAGTTCTTACCGGAGCAGTTGAAACAAGAATAATACCAAGATTCGACGGTATGCTTATGGAGCTTACTTCCACTGAACCCATTGCAGACAGTATCGACGTTGCCGGTTATTCAGTGAATGTAAGACCGGGAAGCAAAGTGGCTCTTCCTGAAGCATATCTTCCATTCTGGGTGCTTGGCTGGGAGCTTGATACGGACTCATGCGGTTTTTCCATTGAATTGACTGATTCTGTGGATTCACTTGAGTACTCACTTGCAGAGGACAGCCTTACACTGCTGCTCTTCTTTCGGGCAGCTGAACCGCTTCTGTTTCCAGAGCTTACATGGAACGGCCCTCCTGATGAACCGGATTATGGGTTGTTCGAAACGCAATACTCTGATTCCAGCACTATCGCCGCCCTCGAACTAGGGCAGCAATCACCCTGGTTGAACGATTTCGACTGCGTTGTAATCGATCCCGGACATGGTGGAAGAGATCCTGGAGCAGTTGGTCCGGACGGGACTTATGAAAAAGACAGGACTCTTGAAATCGCGCTGCTTGTTCGTGATATTCTGAATATTCACAGACCGGATCTGGAAGTTGTTATTACCAGAAACACTGACTGCTATATGTCACTGGGCGCCAGAACCCGCCTGGCTAATGAAAGAAGAGCGGATCTGTTTATTTCAATTCATTGCAACGCATGCACAAGATCATCGGCAAATGGTTTCGAGACCTTCTTTCTGTCCCGCGCCAGGACTGATGACAGCAGGACAGTAGAGATGCTTGAGAACAGTGTGGTGGAATATGATGATACCAATGATCATGTTTTCGATGATCCCCTCGCTTTTCTCCTCGCGGATATTGCCCAGAACATATATCTTGAAAGAAGCAGTTCCCTGGCGGTGGCAATTCAGGAGAGTTTGCAGGATAAGTTTCCTTACAACAGTAACCGCGGTGTAAAACAGGCTGGTTTCTATGTCCTTCGCGGCGCTCTCATGCCTTCTGTGCTGGTGGAAGTTGCGTTTATTTCCAATCCTGAAGAGGAACGAAGATTGAAAACACTGGACTTCCGTCTTGCAGCGGCGGAGGCTATTGTAGATGCTGTCCTGAATTTTGCAGAGGAACAGTAATGAAGGGATGCATATGTTCAGATTGAATAGTCCAGACAGAAGATTCATTCTGATTCGCCTTGGTATTCTAGCGGGCGCAATTATACTGATCTCCGTTATACTGGCATTCGGTATGAAGATGATAAACAAATCGATAGGAACGCAGCAGGTTGACAGCGATGAAGCTCAGGAAGAAGAATATTCAATAACTCCCGATAGTCTATGGGATGAGGGGGATAGATTTACATTACCTGAGATAGAAGAGCTTCCTGAAGGACCTGAAGCATCCTGGCCGCTGACACCGTGTTCTATTTATGTAACTGAAACATCGGTGATTGTGATTGATTCTTTGCCGACTGCTCCAAACCCGGTTTACAAACCACTTGAAGCTCAGTTCCTGATAAGAAGGTGGGCTGAGGAATCCGGAATGGGAAGCGAGATTACCGATCAAGTCTATGTTTTTACGAAACTTGATACTATTTACGTTGACCTGCCGTCTGAAGCTGATCTCGATGCTCTGAAGCTTACAATTGAAAGCAGATTCATCTGTTTTACCCGTCTTTTTCCACTTATGGCAGGTAATGTTCTTTCATCTTATCCGGAGGGTATACCTCTCCGGGGAGTCAAAGGAGTGTTCAGACAGTGAATTCCGGGAAAATCGGAGTTTTCGACTCGGGGGTTGGAGGGCTTACGGTTGTAAGGGCGATAAACGATCTTCTTCCGGACGAATCAGTAGTCTATTTTGGAGATACAGCTCGAGTACCTTACGGATCGAAATCCCCTGAAACAGTAATCCGCTTTTCAATAGAGGCTGCGGAATTTCTACTTGGGAAGGATGTTAAACTCCTGGTTGCTGCCTGCAATACGGCTTCTTCAGTCAGTCTGCCTGCATTATGTGAATTCGCCGATGTTCCTGTTATAGGTGTAATCGAACCCGGAGCCAGCGCGGCATCAGAGGTCACCAGATCAGGAATTGTAGGGGTAATAGGTACTCTGGGTACGATCTCGAGCGGTGCCTACCAGAAAGCGCTGAAATCCTTCGATTCAGTAAGAAGAGTAATAGCCCAGCCAACACCGCTGCTCGTATCACTGGTCGAAGAAGGCTGGCTTGATCACAGGATAACCGGGCTGGTGCTCGAGGAATACACCGGACCGCTCATCCATGAAGGAATTGATACTCTGGTTCTTGGCTGCACACATTACCCGCTGCTTAAGCAGTCACTTTCAAATATTCTTGGAGATGATATAACTCTGGTTGATTCAGCTGAATCCACTGCTGCCTCGGTTGGTAGGATTCTGGATGACCGGGAGTTGCGATCTACAGCTGATTCAGGAGAGAACTACTTCTACGTAAGCGACATACCGTTGAAATTCCAGGAGATAGCCCAGCGATTTCTTGGAAGAACAATACCTCTGGTAACCCAGGTTGAAGTTGGGGATTAATCCGATTAGACGTTAGGAATCAAATGCGAATTGATGGACGGGAAGACAGCGAACTTAGAGAGATCGAAATTGAAACAGGCTACCAGCCTTCTCCCGATGGAAGTGCTCTCATAAGATGGGGAGAAACGATAGTCCTTTGCTCGGCTTCAGTTGAATACAGGGTTCCTTTCTTCCTGACCAGCAAGGGCACCGGCTGGATAACAGCTGAGTATGGAATGCTGCCTGGATGCGGTAATCGCAGGATCAGAAGAGACCGCGGAGCGCTTGTAAAAGGGAGAACGCAGGAGATTCAGCGTCTGATTGGCCGCAGCCTTCGTCAGTCGGTTGATCTTGCGCGGCTGGGTGAGCGAACCATAACCGTTGACTGTGATGTTCTTGTTGCTGACGGCGGCACAAGAGTCGCTTCAATAGTTGGTGGAGCTGTGGCTCTTCGACTTGCTATCAAACGCCAGATTGTCGAGCGTAAAATGAAGGAGGATCCCTTCAAAGGATTTGTAAGCGCTCTCAGTCTGGGTTTTATTGATGACCGGATACTTCTTGATCTGTGTTACGAAGAGGATTCAGCAGCTATAATGGATATGAATGTGGTTGCTGCGGAAACAGGGGAACTGGTCGAGCTGCAGGCATCGGCTGAAGGCGGCACGGTTCCGATGGAGATTGTAAGCGGAATGACTGAGAAAGCGGTGAATGCAATAATGGAATTCATAGTACCCCTTCAGAGGGAAGCGACTTCGGAGTGAAGAAGCTAGTTCTTGCTTCGGGAAATCCCGATAAACTCCTTGAACTTAGAGCTCTTCTTGAGGATCTTCCGTTTGAAGTAGTATCCATACTGGAAATTATTCCTGACTGGTCGATTGAGGAGACCGGAACAACTCTTGAAGAGAATGCTCTGCTTAAAGCGAGAGATGTCACGGAGAGAACTGGAGAAGCATCCATCGCGGATGACACCGGATTGTTCGTGGATGTGCTTGGAGGAGCCCCTGGAATATACGCAGCCCGATTCTGCGGTTCTGAGTGCTCCTACGAAGACAATGTTCAGAAACTTCTTCGGACAATGCTCTGCGAAATAAACAGGAATGCATCATTCAGAACTGCTGCTGCTTTTGTTTCGCCATCAGGTGAAGAACTGTGCGAAATGGGTGAAGTACAAGGCATAATCACTGAAGAAGCAGACGGAGATGGAGGATTCGGCTACGATCCGGTTTTCCTTCCGGATGAACTGGACAGAACATTTGCTCAGTGTTCTCCGGAGGAGAAACACCGCATCAGCCATCGCTCCCGCGCCTTGAAGCGATTGATAGAAAAACTGGAATCAAGTTAGTTCTTAATCTCATATGCGGAGTAGATCTACCGAATCTTCTCACGCTGTCTTGCTTTATTTTACTATTGACATAATATAGAAGTGATGATAATATCACCCCTGGAGGGGGGAGAAAAAGAAATATGGTTTCTGCTGTAAAAAAAGAACTACAGAAGATTTTCGAAAACCTCAACTTCACAGAGAACGAGGGAAAAGCATATTACGTTCTGTTGCAGAAGGAGGCATGTTCACCGGCTGAGGTAGGGAGGATGGCCTCTCTAAACATGAAGAAAGTCTACGACATTTTGAGTTCCCTGGAGAAGAAGGGGGGCTGCGTACAGCTGAACACAGGAAGAAAGCAATACAAAGCAGTGAATCCTGAAATACTGTTCAAAAAAGCGCAAAACATATTGGCAATTGAAACTGAACTCCTTAATGAAAGCATCAATAAGGTTAGTAATGATTTGATTCTCCTTTACAGGAATGCTATAGAGCCCGATGTAAAGCTTGAATACATCACTGTTATGAAGGACCCGGTGCAAATAGCCGAGAAAATATCGGAGTTATCCTTAAATGTCAGGAGTGAGATTCTTAACTTCTCGCTGAATCCGATGCTACTTAAAAATCTGAATAAGATAGACAAGAAATTAGCGGAAGATTTATCAAAGAAATCTCCGGGGTCAACACTCGAATCTCTTAAGCAAAGAGGGGTAGTGGTTCATTCAATAACCGGTCTTGAGCAGTTGAGTAAGGATCTAATACTGGAAACCATCAAACGATGTGCTGATTATGACAACGTGGACTTAAGAATAGTTGACAGGGTTCCATGCAAGGCGAAGATATACGACTCCTGCGATATACTGCTGGGCATGAAGAGCCGGACACTCAATAATTACGCCCCTTTAACGTTTCATATAAAGGATGAAGGGCTGGCCGAGTTATTAAGGGATTCATTTTATCAGCGTTTCAACAACGCACCGTCGGTGAAGGATCTGGATGTTGATATTCTCATTAGAGAAAATAGAATTGTCAGGATCAGGTAAGTGTTGTCAACGCATTCAACCTTGCGAACAAAAGGTAGAAAGAACGGGCGAAAAACATGAGCAGGATGACAGGATTATTCGTGGTTCTGGTTCTATTAACTTCGGGGTATTCGTTCGCCATGGAGTGGAACTTCCATATCGCGCAGCCTGCCTCCGTAGGATGGTGGACATCCCTTGAACTGGACTCATCCGGTAATCCCCATATG
Organism: Candidatus Aegiribacteria sp.; assembly: GCA_030594645.1. GTDB lineage: Bacteria > Fermentibacterota > Fermentibacteria > Fermentibacterales > JCC-6 > Aegiribacteria. The sequence continues at coordinate 1,409 of JAUVEU010000029.1, read as the reverse complement.
TCATATAGAATGGAGAATACCCAGGATCTGAGCTATGTCTGCTGGGATGGTTCCGCGTGGCAGACAACGATCGTTGATACGGAAGAAGATGCCGGTCTTTGGTCTTCACTTGAACTGGACACTTCAGGCTACCCCCATATATCCTATATGTACAAGGATGGCACCGACTACGATCTAAGATATGCACACGAGAACAGCTCAGGCTGGCATATAGAAACCGTTGATCCGGTGGGAAGTGTTGGCTGGTGTACCTCTCTTGCTCTTGATTCATCTGATCATCCTCATATAACCTACAGGGACAACACTAACTTTAATCTGAAATATGCCCGTTGGGATGGTTCAACCTGGCATATAGAAACCGTTGACAACGCAGGAATGGTAGGGCTGTGGTCCTCCATAGCAATAGATTCATTTGACCATTCTCACATTTCGTATATGGATTATGGCAACGGCGCCTTGAAATATGCCCGTTGGGATGGTTCAACCTGGCACATAGAAACTGTTGACTATGATTCTGATCCCACTGTATTTGTAGGCTTTAATACCTCAATTGCGCTTGACTCCGATGGTTTTCCCCACATATCCTACGTTTGGTATAAGGAGATTCAGGAACCTCCTGATCCAATCGACGCTAACAGTCTCAAGTATGCCCGCTGGGACGGTTCAAACTGGCAGATAGAGTTTGTTGATGAGAGTCAGGGGGATAATGACCTGGTCGGCTGGTGGAATTCAATAGAAACAGACTCTTTCGATCACCCGCACATATCCTATGGAAGAAATTCTCCTGGAAATCAAGATCTGAGATATGCCCGCTGGGATGGTTCTGTATGGCAGATAGAGGATGTTAAAGCCGGTGTGAATCTTAAAGGTACTTCCATCAAGCTTGATTATTTTAACAATCCCCGTATAGCATACGTACGCAATGAAGGTGTTCTCTATTTCACCTGGAGCGGCACAGATTTTAATCTTCTCTGGCCCGCTTGCGGAGAAATAGTCACAACAACCGAACCAACGCTTGACTGGGAGGATTGCAATCTCCCCGGTTTTGTTAATTACAGCCTGTGGTGGGGAACTGATCCTGATTTCGGTGAGTACAATGAGGTGACCGGCATTATTGACTCAGAGTATCATATTACCGAGGGTATCGAAGATGGCGATAAGATCTACTGGCGGGTTAAATCCATCTATTACGCCGATGAATACTGGGCGGAAGAGATGGACTGGTACTTCGATGTGGATCTGTACAACGGTATAGGTACTATCGTTCCGGACGTTTCGGGGGAACTGAAACTCTACGCGACCTGCCCGAACCCGTCGCGGGGGATGATTAGCTTCGCATTTTCGCTGCCGGAAGAAGGCTGGGTAAACCTCACTGTGTACGACCTTTTCGGGAGGTGCGTAGCTTCTCC
>JAUVEU010000011.1 GCA_030594645.1 Candidatus Aegiribacteria sp. | reverse complement strand
TTGAGCAGAAGATCCTCGCAGCTGAGATAAAATGCTCGCGGATTTGAGGAGAATACTGGATGTATTTGACGATAATACGCGGGTATTATAGCCAGCTGTGTGGGTTTTATGCCGATGCTTCATTGTCGGACATGCTCCTAGTGCTTTCCATACTGCTGGTTCCTTTGCATAGCTGTGAAGCCGAGTCCGTTTTTCTCGCTGAGAACATGTCACATTTCACAGTACTCAATGACACAGAAGTACTCTACTGCGATAGCGATGCCAATTTCTTTATTTTGAGTACTCAATCCCCTGATTCTGCGAGAACATGGGACCCAGGATGGGATCCAACACAGAGAGGATGGGAAGAGGCAACAACACTGGTGCATCTGTGCGCCAGTCCGGATGGACAGTGGGTTTGCTTCGCCAGGTTCGTTGCAATCCCTGAAAGCATGCTGCAGACCGATGAAATTGTTCCATGGCCGCTGGCCGTTGTAGTTGCACCCGTATATGGAACAACAGCCTGGCTTGCGGCGCTTGCCTGGGAGGTGGGAGGAGGGCCTGGATTCGACTTCACATTGGATTCAATGAACCTTTATGGACAGCCCTTCGTGTCATCCGAGACCAATCTGGAGGATTTCCTGGCCTATTTCCGCAGAGATCCTGATCGGGAGCGCGTTGAGGCTTTCTCTATCATTAACCTCCAGAGTGGTGAAAGGACCGGAAGCGGTCTCTGTTTCAACGATGGATACGTCGCCTGCCCCTATTCGGACCTTGTAGCGGCAGATGATATGTGTATCGGCGTGATCGCGGACATATCCACGGAAGAGATTGTATTCGGCAATCCCGAGGATACCGAATATCGCTTCGAAGTAGAGAAGTGGGTTCTGGAAGATGCCATTCTGGTGCGAAAGGATGGAGAACAGTGCCTGCTTTACGCTGATGGAACTGTTGATGAGAATCCTGGAGAGAACGAAATCAGCGTATACTGCTGGATGCCCGGGGGGGAGTATGTATTCTCGACTGATGGCGGAAGAACAGTGTTGTACGGCAACATCGACTGGGAGAACTTTACATCCGGAGAAGCCGTTATCATGTCGGATTTTCCTTTCAGGCTTTCGATTTGGGACAAAATACTGCCCATGACGGACGGCAGCGGAATAGTTTTTTACAGTTACGAGCTGGAAGGACTTGTTTTTTATCCCGTACCAGGGATTGTTGATTAAGAGAACTGTATACCGACCGGAACTTCGGTCAATGTATGAAGAATACTGCCTCAGTCGTTTATGGTTATATCTCCTGAAACGGTGCTGATCTCAATCGATAAATCTCCATCGCCGAATTCCGCTGAGCAGCCTACGATATTTTCAGTAACGAAAGCGTTGAATGATTCATCAATAATTATTTCACCTGAGATCGTCTCAATTTCAACTAAAGCGTCAATACCCAGATAAAGGGTGATGTTTCCGTTAACGGTTTCCAGTTCAAGATCGTCTTCAAGCGCATTGATAACACACTCGATATTGCCGTTCACGAGTTCAGCTATTCTGATTCCGGGAGAATGACTGACGCTGACATTTCCATTAACAGCAGAAACTATGAGTTCACCAGTGAAGTAATCAGCTTCTATATTTCCATTTACTACTTCAAGGAAAGCTTCACCTTTTCCACCATCTATGGATACGTTACCGTTAACTGAGGTGAGTTCAATCGTAAGGTCGATGTTTTCGGGTATTTTCACTTCGAAATCCACGCTGCCGTACGAGCATTCACAGTCATCATCGTAATCAACTTCGCAATTAATCCCATTGGAAGTATTGCTTTCGACGGTAATGAAGCCCATATCTTCTTCAGTCCTGCATGTAATCGTATAGACAACCTCTACCTGATCGGAATCCCATTCCTCAACAGTGATGTTGCCATTTATGGTGAATATCTCCATCGGATTTCCGGATGAGACCTCTACAGTGATATTCTCCACTGTTGTAACATTCCCGGCAGAGACTCCTGTAATCAGAACCGGGCAGACACTTAAACAGACCAGGATAGATTTCATGACTGACTCCTTTCAATGAAATAGCTTTACTGAAACAAGATATAAGGACGAATTTCAATATGTCAAATGTATTTGACAATAGTTGAAATACTGGTATTTTATAAAGTTATTAAAAAAATGCCTTTGCATTTTGATCTCCGGAATGGCAATTGCCGCTGGAACTGAATTGATTAGATATTCTATAACCAATTGAAGATGAAATTGCCTGGAAGGAAGAGTATGACAAAGAAAATTCTGTTTCCGATTGTTGCTTTAAGTGTTTTTACATTTTCTCTTTTGATGGCTTGCAGTCCTACAGATCCTTTCACGCTGCTTCGGTGTCAGTTCAGGATTGAAAACACCGAGGATTTCGTCGTGGCAGGGATTCAGCTTGACAGCCTTGAGAGTCTTTCCCCCGAACAGATTCTTGAGGTGGTTTCAACATGGACATCGGGAAGCTGCCCTGTGGATTTTACATTGAATGTGGGAATTTTCAATCCCAATGATGGTTCGACCGGACCGGACATCATACCGGCAACGCTTACATCTCTTGTGTGGGATCTTTACCTTGATGGTGATTCCGGAGAATCATTTGACACTACATGGGTTGCATCCGGTGTCATGGATCAAGCACTTGAAGTTCCCGGATCGGGCGAGACTGTGATCCTGCCGCTGGATATCAGCATTGACGCGTTCGTGGTCATGGGTGAGATGGGGCCACTTGATTTCATAGATCTGGCTCTTGCGATCGGCGGAATCGATTCGGGTCTTAGAGATTCAGATCATCTGGGCAGGGTGCTTGTCATGGCGGTACCGACTGTAACAACGCCGTTCGGGCCGATGACGTATACCGGTTCGCTCTGTATTAATCTGGACTGGGTTGATTAGATATCTTCATGTTGCTCTCTTTGCTGTGAATTTGTATTATTGATGCCCGTTAAAAGGCGGCGTAGCCAAGTGGAAAGGCAGTGGACTGCAAATCCACCATTCATCGGTTCAAATCCGATCGCCGCCTCCATTTCTTCTGGTTGGTAAATATGAATAGAATTCCTTTAGCTATCCGACTCTCATTGCTTATGGTTGCAATACTGATGTTTGTCTCCGGTTACATATGGGGCAATCCGACAGCTATCTGGCAGAAGGCCGCAACTATCTGCCTTGAATGTATCGGAATCGGCTGAGGTGAGAGAGAGATTCCGCCGACTTGTTCAGGCTGCTTCACTTGTGTTTTCCAACCTCTATCTGCAGGGCTGGATCAGTGGAACGATATTTACCGGCAAATCGAAGATGTTCTGTGTTCCAGGTCTGCACTGTTACTCATGTCCATCAAGTGTACTGTCCTGTCCTGTCGGATCGGTTCAGAACATTCTTTCTTCGGAGGGTTTTCTGGGGGGAATTGCTGCCGGAAGACCTGATTCTCTTATCCTGCTGGGAGTAACAGGCTTTCTCCTGACATTCGGGTTCCTTGCCGGAAGGATTGCCTGCGGCTGGGTTTGTCCATTTGGATTTCTTCAGGAACTCCTTTACAAGATCCCTTTACCTAAACTGACCATACCTTCTTCCTGGAGAGACGCGAAATACGCTGTTCTTCTTATCTTCGTGATTCTTTTCCCGCTGTTTCTCAGATCGATTCCCGGCGCTGGCGGAGATCCATGGTTTTGCAAGGCAATCTGTCCTTCAGGAACGCTTTTTGCCGGATTGCCTCTCGTTCTGTTTGACGGGGGCGGGACTTTGCAGACCGGATTCCTGTTCTCATGGAAAACCGTTGTTCTTGTGTTAGTGCTTCTCTGGTCAATTACCTCGAAACGCCCTTTCTGCAGAGTACTATGTCCACTCGGTGCCATCTGGGGAATTACAGGGAAAGCTTCTGTTTTCAGGATGAGGGTTGATTCCTCCTGCATCTCGTGCGACAGATGCAGAACTGTCTGTCCTGTTGATATCGCGATATACAAAGAACCGAATTCCGCTGAGTGCATCAGATGCGGGAAGTGTATCACTGTCTGTCCGGTCAATGCTGTCCACCATGATGCTAAAAGCCCGGAGAAAAACAGATGATGCTGTACACGAGATTAAGATCATTGCTCTGGATTCCGGTGGTTCTTGTCTTTCTGATCCCGGTGTTGAAATACGCGGGGAGTCATGGAACAGAAAGTGAACCCGTTACGCAGGGCCTGCTTCTGGTTGGAAGGGACGCGCTGGACAGCCTTCTTGTATCATCTGCTGGCAAGCCTGTAATTGTGAATTTCTGGGCGACATGGTGTACACCCTGTATTGGAGAGCTTCCGCATATTGATGAAGTATATCGCTCGATGGAAGATGAAATTGTCGCAATAGCGGTTGATATAGGTGACCCTGAGCTGGAAACTCTGCTGGGGTTCCGTGAGGTGTTCAAACTTTCCATGCCGGTTGTCTGGTTGAGCGAGAATGATGCTGAGGTTCTGAAACGAGAGTGGAAGCTTGCCGATGTGCTTCCGATAACTCTCATTTATGATGCCTCCGGGAATGAAATCAGGAGAGTAGCCGGCACTCGCGACGGGGAGTTTTTCCGGAACGCTGTATCCGGGGAGATCATTGAGGATACGATATTGATAGAAGATCCACCCGATCTCGTACTTCATGTTAATGTTGTTGGATTTGCAGCTGACAGTCTCACGGAAATATTGCTTCAGACAGCAATAGAACTCGCGGGTTCCGAAGGTGTTGATTTCTTTGATCCTTCAATACCCTCGGACAGTATTGAGATTGAAGCTCTTTTCCTTCCGGAGACAGGATATCCCTATGCGCAGGCATGTATCGGGGGAGCGTGCGGCCGCCCGGCCAGGACACCAGATGAACTGCTTCAGGTGGTTGAGAACCTCTCCAATTGAGCCATCCGGCCGTATCAGTTGTCCTTCCTTTTCGCAATGCGGACAGTTTCCTGAACCAGGCTCTTGCCTCCGTTGCCGGCCAGACATTTCAGGAATTTGAAACGGTTCTTGTTAACGATGATTCTAACGATGCATCTTTGAGTATTGCGCTGTCCTGGTGCAGACGGGATCCGAGATTTTACCTTATCAATTCCAGCGGAAGAGGATTGGTCGATGCGCTGAATTCAGGACTGGCCCATTCTCGTGGAGACTGGATAGCGAGAATGGATGCTGATGACATTTCCCTGCCGGAGAGACTTGAAAAGCAATTGAATCTTGCTTTGAAGGTGGGACATGAGACAGTGGTATCCTGTCAGGTTGAGAGTTTTCCGGATGATGTTGTGACCGACGGTTACAGGATGTATGAAAAATGGCTGAATCATCTGATCGAACCTGAGGAAATAGAGAAGAATCTGTTCGTTGAAAGTCCTGTTCCGCATCCCACAGCGTTTTACCACAGAGAGAGCGTTCTTTCCGCAGGGGGGTATCTGGAGAAGGAGCTTCCTGAAGATTACGAATTATGGCTGCGGTTATGGAACCGAGGTTTCAGATTCACTCGTATACCGGAAGTACTTCTCAGATGGAGGGATCATCCTGGCAGGCTCTCCAGAACCAGCAGTTCGTATTCGCTGACTTCGTTTTACAGACTTAAAGCAAAATATCTTGCATGTGTGCCATGCATGTCCGCAAAACGGATTTTTGTCGCCGGTAGCGGGCAGACCGCCCGAAGACTGGGAAAGTGTCTTCAGGATGAGGGGTTTGATATAGAAGCTTTCATAGATCCTGATACGGACAGGCAGGGGCAAACACTGAGAAACAGGCCTGTAACCGGAACTGAAGTCCTCTTGGAGTTCCCCTGGATTCCAGCTGTAATTGCAACCAGAGTCCCCGGCGCAAGAGACGCGGCTCGAAGATTCCTGGAGGATATGGGCAGGATAGAGTGGAAGAACTTCGTAGTCTGCTCGTAGGTTACGTTGAGTGCTGATTTCAGCAGCATTCCAGTCAGTAAGTATCAAATAATAGGAAATACGTTTGAGATACAATTAAGTGATTGGTCATATCGTTTTATCTTACAATGATATTGACATGAACTGCGTAATTGATAATTACATTAAATTGTTAGCCTGTGCATTGAATCAGCTAATCCAGACAGGTTGGGAAAATTCATGAAGAAACAGGATAATAGCAATAAAGGGTTATTACTTGATGAACTGTATCATGATAAAACCACTTCATACAAAATCATAGTTTCAATCACTTTCGGGCTGCTGGGATTCGCTCTTAACTTTTTCCCGGTTGATTTCGTTTTCTACGGTTCCTATCGAATGAGTTTCCTTTTTGGTCTTATTTTCCCGATGCTGATAACATTGGCCTGGGGATGGAAGTACGGTCTTCTGTCCGCGCTTTGCGGCGGCTGCCAGACGATGTGGATACTATGGCTTCCAGGAAGTGGTTACGGACCGCTTGTTTCGGTTCCTCCTTTTACTCTATGGATAGTATGGATCGGATGGTTTTCAAGCAAAGGGAGGAACATATATCTGGGCGAAGTGATCTTTAGAGCGTTCAACGTACTGTTACTTTATACTGTATTCAGATTGGTCTTCACTTTTAATTCACCGCCCGCTAATCTGGTAATGCCTATAACCGTTGTGAATTCCATTGTTTTCAAGGAAATCGTGAACGGATTCCTCATTCTTTCTCTGGCACGGGGATTTCTTTATTCAAAATCGGTAAGGAAATTCTTTGGACTGCGGGATACAAGAACTGATCCGAGAGTGTATTATGTGTTTCTGAATATTCTCATTCTGGCGGTAATGCTGACACTCATTCTGCTTGGTGAGAGATTTCTGTGGAGCAGCTGGTCAGCCGAGTTTAGAAACATGGCACGTTTTATTTGCTCTCTTCTGCTTCTTACAGCGGGAGCTTTCTGCCTGTACGGCGCTGCAGGTGAGTTCGTCAGGAGGAAGATCGAAGGGGTAGTCGAACGCGAGCGTAATCAGCTCGAGAAATTAGTCAGAAAGCGAACCAACGAACTGCGGGAAAACCAGACAAGGCTTGTTCAGATGGTAAGGGGATCTTCCATGCCGATAGTTGTCATCGACAGGGATCATATCGTAACACACTGGAACAGAGCCTGTGAAAGCCTGACGGGAATTCCCGCGGATGAAATTATAGGATCTGGAAAGCAATGGTTAGCATTTTATTCGGAAGAAAGACCAATTCTTGCGGATATAGTGATTGAAGATTCACCTGAACTTGAAATCTCAAGATATTACGGTGACAGCTGTCGGAAATCATTACTCACTGACAATGCGTATGAAGGTGAGAGCTTTTTCCCTGAATTGGGCGAGAATGGTAAATGGCTTTATTTCAGCGCTGCAGTACTTCACGATTCGCAGGGGAATATCGCCGGAGCAATAGAAACGTTCCAGGATATTTCCGGGAGAAAGCAGGCAGAGGAAGAACTGAGGAAAGCACACGATGAACTTGAGGTTCGTGTAGAGGAAAGAACAGCTGACCTTAATGCCAGCAACAGGGAACTGGAAGCATTCTCATATTCAGTCTCACATGATCTCAGAGCGCCGCTCAGATCAATTGACGGCTTTTCAAAGCTTCTTCTCGAAGAGCACATTCAGGATTTGGATGAACAGGGAATTCATTACCTGGAGAGGGTGCGGGCCGGAGCACAGAATATGGGCGTTCTCATTGATGATATGCTGGCTCTTTCCCGGCTGGGGCGCAAGCCGCTTTCAACAGAGATGGTCGATATGACATCTATCGCAGAAGAAGCTCTTGAGCTGCTGAGAGATGAATGGAAAGACCGTAAAGTTGAATTCATCTTTCATGAGTGCTCTGAAGCTGATGTTGACCATGAACTTATGCGTATTGTCCTTGTGAATCTGCTGTCAAACGCGCTGAAGTTTTCCAGAAACAGTGATTTTGCTATAATAGAATTTGGCCGCAGAACCATGGATGATAAAGTGGTTTATTTTCTGAGTGATACTGGTATCGGTTTCGATATGAAATTTGCGGACAGGATTTTTGCTCCATTTCAGAGGCTGCACAGATCTGAAGAGTACGAAGGCTCGGGAGTAGGTCTGGCGAGTGTTAAAAGGATAATAGACCGGCACGGCGGGAGAATATGGATTGAATCATGTTCCGGTTCCGGGACAACAGTATTTTTTACTGTGACAGGGAGTTGAATATGAATAAGCGGGAAGTGCTGATACTTCTGGTAGAGGACAATCCGGATGATGTGGAGCTGACCCTGAAGGCTTTCGAGAAGCACAAACTTGCCAACGAGATAATAATAGCGAGGGATGGAGAGGAAGCTCTCGACCTCCTGTTTCCGGAAGATGAAAGTATCTCTGAACCATGTACTCCCGATCTGGTTCTTCTGGATCTGAAGCTGCCAAAAGTTGATGGTCTGGAAGTGCTTCGCCGGATAAAAAGCGACAATTACACAAAACTCATACCCGTAGTTGTTCTAACCTCATCGAAAGAAGAGAGGGATCTTACTGAAAGCTATCTTCTCGGTGTGAACAGCTATATACGGAAACCTGTTGATTTCGAGAAGTTCACTGAAGCCATAATTCAACTTGGTTTATACTGGCTTCTGCTGAACGAATCACCGATAAGGTAGAAGCATTATAATGAATAAGAAAACATTGAGACTGCTGATTCTGGAAGACAACAGAGACGACGTTGAGCTGGCTGTAAAACAGCTTGGACAGGAAGGGTTTGAAGTTGAGTACAGCGTAGTAGATACGGAGAACTCGTTCAGAGAAGCTCTCGATGCTGATCCCGATCTTATCCTTGCTGATTACAATCTGCCCGATTTCAACTGTCTTGATGCTCTGCGCATACATCAGAATGTCGCACCTGATATACCGCTGATACTCTTTTCAGGCACTATCGGTGAGGAAAAGGCAGTTAGTTGTATAAAACTCGGTGCTGTAGACTATGTTCTGAAAGACAATCTCGTCAGGCTTGTCCCCGCCGTACGAAGGGCGCTGGATGAAGCGGAGGTTCGCAGGAAAAGGATTATTGCAGAGAGTCAACTGAGGGAAAGTGAGGAGAAGTACAGACTGACAGTCGAGAATTCAAGCGATGGTATCTGCATTGTGCAGAACGGCAGGATGGTATTCTTGAATCCAAGGGTAGGTGAACTCCTGGGCTATCCCTATGGTTCCGGTATCGATAAACCGTTTATTGACTATTTCCATTCCGATGACCGGCAGCGAATATGTGCGGAATATGAGAGGTTCGTGAAGGGTCAGGATGACCGGCAGAAGATCGAGACGATATTGATATCCTCGGAAGGGCGGGAGATCAACGTTGAACTGAATATTGGCGTTACAACCCACGAGGGCAGCCGTGCAGGTCTGGTATTCATGCGCGAAATTACTGAGCGAAAAAGAATGGAAGACGCGCTGCGCAAGAGCGAGGCTCAGAAACAGGCTCTTCTCGACGGTTCCCCTGACATGATAATCCTGATGGATACAGATCTTAAAGTACTCTGGGCCAACAGCACTGCTCTTTCCATGAATCCTGGTTGTATCGGTCAATTCTGCTACAGTGCCTTTCCAGGGATTGAAGAGCCCTGTGATGGCTGTCCAATTAAGAATGCCATTGAATCGGGAGAAAGTGAAAAAGGCATCGTTCATCAGAAAACTGTTAAAGGAACGAAAGGTGAAAGCTACTGGGAGGATATCGGAGTTCCTATAAAGGACGGGAACGGAAAGGTTATCGAAGTTATAATGATATCCAGGAATATCACTGACAGTGTGAAAAGTGAAAAAGATCTCAGGAAAAAGAACGAGAATCTCGAAAGATTCAATTCGCTTGCTGTCGGAAGAGAACTGAAAATGGTGGAGTTGAAGCGGGAGATTGATTCCCTCCTCAAGGAACTTGAAAGAGAACCCAGATTCAACCTGTCTGATGAACCAGAGGCTTCACCGTGAGAATACGCTCAAAGGTACTCCTTGCAGCCTTCTTAATAATTGTATTTACGGGATTGTCCGTCATTCTTGTTGTGAGAAGTATCTCGAAGGGTATTCTTGAAGAACAGATGATCACTCATCTTACCTCTATTGCCAAGATCAGAGCACGATATGTCAATTCGATCCTGAGCGAATACAGGCAGATCACCATGCTTGCAGCAACAGGAAGCTCCTACGTCGATCTTGTTTCAGATAGAGAAAAAGTGGAAGACGCACTTGAAGTCGTGAACAGAAGGATCAGTGCCATACTGTTCTCTTACGATGCGATCTCGCGGATAAGGGTGCTTGACAGGAACGGCATAGTAATAGCTTCATCTCATTCGGATATGGGAGATGATCTCAGCGGGGATTCACTGTTTTTGAATGTTATCGATGGAGGGGTCCATACAGGTAAACTGCACTTCTCGCGATTTACGTATAATCCGGTATTCAGCATCTCAGCCCCGATCTACGAATCCGGTGAATTCCGGGGAGCAATTGTAATTAATTTTGATGCCGACAGGGAACTGTTTTCCTCAATAACGGACAGAACCGGTCTGGGGAAGACTGGAGAGGTTTATGTAATTGACAGAAACGGTCTTATGCTTACTCCATCTCTATACATCGATAACGCTGTTCTGCATGTGGAGGTTGATCTTGCGACAGCGGGGGGCATCGCGGAGACCTGCCGATTCGAGGGCGGAGAACATGAATCTATAGCTGTTTTTACCAATAATTACATGGGGAATGGTGTTATCAGCATTCATTCGCATATTCCCGATATTGACTGTATCCTTATCGCCGAAATCAGCACAGAAGAAGCCATTGCTCCGGCTGAAAAACTGACGCGAAGCATGCTCATCGTTATGGCCGCTGTACTTGTTCTGGGTTTATTGATTTCAATAGTTGTCTCATCCAGTCTGGCGAAACCCATCGAGAAGCTGAAAAACGGTGTGGAAGAGATAATGAAGGGAAATCTCGATTTTAAGATCAGGTCAAAAACGAAGGATGAAACGGGGGAACTCTCCAGAGCATTCAGTGATATGACCGTGGAGCTTAAAGAATCAAGAAACAGACTCAGGGAATATACCGCCGATCTTGAAAGAACAATATTGGACAGAACAGCAGAACTCAGAGAGCGGTTCGATAAAAGCGAGCAGCAGAGAATCGCGACACTCAACATACTTCAGGATCTCGACGAATCCAGCAATAAATTAAAAGAAGAGATCATCGAGAGAAAACGGGCGAAAAAAACGCTTGAGCAGAGGGTTTCACACCTTGCGGCACTCGGAGAGATTGGCCGGAATATCGCGTCAATGCTCGAACTGGATTCATTGCTGAAACTGACCGTTTCTCTTATTCACGAGTCGTTCGGTTATCGCTATGTCTCCATTCTGCTGGTCGATCCCGCTACAGATATGATAGTGATTAGGGAGGGAGCGGGCTTCGATGTCGAGCCGACAAGGAAAATACATCTCAAAATAGGGGAAGACGGTATCTGCGGATATGTTGCCCGTACGGGTAAGCATCTTCTTATCGGTGATGTTCAGCTTGATCCCCGGTTCTTTCCAATTGATCAGCTTGCTGATTCACGTTCCGAGCTGACGGTTCCTGTCAGCGTAAAGGGGAGAGTGATCGGTATTCTTGATGTTCAGAGCGATAAGGTTAACGCGTTTGACGAGCAGGATGTATTCATTATCCGGATTATGGCCGATCAGGCAGCGATAGCAATTGACAACGCTCAGCTTTTTGAGCGGGCGGCAAAAGATCTGGCCGAAAGAGGAATTGCGGAGAAGGCGCTCGAATCGGAAAAGGAGATGCTGAGGGTTACATTAAGATCAATTGGTGACGCAGTCATTGCGACTGATACTACCGGTGAGATCATTATGATGAACAGGGTTGCTGAAGAATTGACAGGACATCTGCAGAATGAAGCTTCAGGAAGAAAACTCACAGACATTTTCCATATTATTGATGAAAGTACGGGAGAATCATGCCGTGACCCTGTAGATGAAGTACTGGAATCAATGGATGTTATCAGCTACTCCAATCACACGATTCTTGCAGATAAAAGCGGTTTCAAAAGACCGATTGCTTACAGTTGTGCTCCAATTAAGGACAGTGAAAGCAAACTGGTCGGCGCTGTTGTTGTTTTCCGCGACATCACAGAGCATCGCAAGACAGAGGAAGAGCTGAGGAAGACTGCCAGACTCGAATCTATCGGTATCCTGGCGGGCGGTCTGGCTCATGATTTCAATAACATGCTTTCAGCGATACTCGGGAATATTTCTCTCGCGAAGATGTCACTTGAATCTTCCGATAACGTGTACAAAATACTGACAAAATCGGAGAACGCGTCCATGCGGGCCAGAGATCTGACACAGCAGCTTCTCACTTTTTCAAAGGGCGGTGCGCCTGTCAGAGAGACAACCTGCATTAGTGATCTCATAAGTGAAACAGTTAACTTCGCGCTTGGAGGATCGAAATCACGGGGTGAGGTCTCCATTTCCGAGAACCTCTGGGCTGTTGATATCGATAAGGGACAGATCAGCGAGGTAATCAGCAATCTGGTCATCAATGCGGATCAGGCAATGCCTGAGGGCGGCGTAATCGGTGTCAAAGTAGAAAACACTGTAATCGATATAGATGAGATACCTTCATTGCCGGAAGGCAGATACATATCTGTTACTATTTCGGATAAGGGTATCGGGATACCCGAAAAACAGCTGGAGAAGATCTTCGATCCATACTTTACAACAAAACAGACAGGAAGCGGTCTTGGGCTTTCTATTGTTTATTCCATAATGAGAAAACATGATGGAAACATCATTGTCGACTCCGAGATCGGGGTTGGAACTGAATTCCGCCTGTACCTTCCTGCATCGGACAGAGATTTGCCTGCGGGAGCGGAACTTGAACAGGAAGCACTTCCCGGAGAAGGAAATGTCCTCGTCATGGATGATGATAAAATGGTGTGTGACGTCGCGGGCGGGATGCTCAGGCATCTGGGGTATCAGGTTGATTTCGCGGAGAATGGTGAAGCAGCCCTTGAAAAATACAGAGAAGCAATGGGGAGCGGGAAACCGTTTGATGTGGTTATCATGGATCTGACCATACCTGGAGGAATGGGGGGAAGAAGCGCGATTGCCCTGCTTCTTTCACTGGACCCCGGAGCAAAAGCGATTGTATCAAGCGGCTATTCGGAAGATCCGGTAATGGCTAACTACGAGAAATTCGGATTCCGCGGATGCATAAAGAAGCCATATCGCGTAAGTGAACTGGGAAGAATATTGTTAGAAGTCATGAAAAGAAGTAACAACAAAGATAATAAGGATTCAGAACCTGCTTCAAAAGAATAACGAATCAAATACACATAGTGCTATTATTCTATGGAATAGTATATTCAACATGATATAAATACTGTTTTCGTTTTCATGATTTGGACATCGATGATTTACGGATATATTTGGAGAAGAAAGTTGAAAGTGTACTTAACCGGGAAATGATTCAAAGGAGGTCTGAATTGAAGATCAAGGAAGAGATGAAGGGTGATGTGCTTATCGTTTCTCTTTCCGGCAAAGTTATAGGCGGTCCTGAGCTTATGGATGTGAAAACGGTATTTCAGAGTGCTGTTAATCACGATGTTTCAAAAGTGCTGCTTGATCTTGGAAAAGTCACCTGGATGGATAGTTCAGGACTTGGAGTAATTGTCTCCGGTCATACGACTCTATCCAGAGCAGGTGGATCTCTGAGGATTCTCAATGCCACTAAGAAAATTCATGAACTGTTTATCATTACAAAACTGATCACGATCTTCGAAACTTATAATGATGAGCAGGAAGCGCTGAACAGCTTCGGAGAATAGCTGTGCGAACAATAGAAATTCGGCTGCCAAGCGAATTATCCGTTCTTGAACCTCTTCAGCTATTCGTCGAGAGTATCGGGAAGTATGTCGGAGTAGAGGAAGATGAACTGTCTTCTCTCTCAGTTGCGGTTATCGAACTTGTTAAAAATGGAATGGAGCACGGGAACGGCAACGATCCTGAGAAAATTGTTACAATCAGCATTGACACTTTCCAGAGCAGGATTCGTTTCCATATTGATGATGAGGGTATCTGGGAACCCGACATGGCTCCGGGATTTGATCCTGGAGAAGGAGAGGAACTTCTTTCCTGCAGGGGACGCGGAGTCCTGATTGCAAGAAATCTTGCAAAATGGGTGGAATTCGGTCTTTCGCCCAAGGGAAAAACAAGGGTTACTCTTATCTGGCCTCTGAACTGAAAGCAGTTCGGATTCGGTGAATAGTTTCAAGCTTGCAGCAGTATTCGAGAAAAGGGGATTTCCCGGCGGGATTCAGGACCTTATCAGAAGAGATGCGGAACTGCTGATCCCACCAAGATGGGCTGACAATACTGTACTGGTCGATCCTGATGTTCTGCTTCCCGATGCACTGCTTCTGATAGTCGATGGTCCTCTTTCCATTCAAATGAGGAAAACTTACTTCAACTGTTACAGACACGGGATTCCGATAGCAGGTATTTGTCACCGGACTGAACCCGAAGACGATCCGGTAGTATTCATGCTTTCCAATCAGAATCTCTGCTGGTCGTTCACTTCGGCCGATGAAGGAAAGGAACTCCTTCGAAATCAGGTTCAGGATTGGCTTGGCGGATTGAATCGAGAGTCTTTTCCTTTCCCTGAAGGTAAGGAACTGATTCAATCTTACGGAAACATCGATGTTTCACCAGTCGATCAGAGTTCGTATGAAAGAGCGAGGGAAGTTTTCACAAAACGGGGTTTCGTGTGCCTCAGCGGTTCTCTGGGAGCGGGAAAGACCACTATAGCTCGCAGACTTCTGATCGAAGCTGCTCAGGAGGGTTTGAATCCTGTTGAGTTCATAACTCGTGACCTTTACTTCGGAGAGGTAGTCCAGCTTCTTACCGGACCGGAGGACTGTGCGGTATTCCTGGATATCGATACACTGAGGAGAATCGTGGATGTCTATCCTCTCCGTCTCTGGTCAATGGTTCTTTCACTGATGATCAGAGCAACTGAAACAAGACACAGGCTTATTCTCGCGACATCTTCACCGGAAATAGCTGTGATTTTTGATACATATCACGATGCGCACATCAAGCTTCCGGAACCTTCAACAAGCAGAAAATGGCGATTGAAGCAGGGGCAGGATGCTCTCAAGTGGTTTCGATCCCAGGATTCTCTGAAGAAAGCCGAACTCCTCCTGCTTGCTGCTTTTGACCCTGTCGTTCCCGAAGCGGTTTTCAAGCGGACACTGTTCAAATTATGGGATAGACTGATTGTACAGGAAGAGAGGAAATTTCCATCCACTGAAGAGCTTGAGTCGCTTTACAGCAGTTCTCTTGCAGCTCAGGGCATACCGCCTTTCCGAAGAATTTCGGGAAGCGGTGAAGCCTATTTAGCGGTAAGCGATACAATGAAGATGTGGGCAATAGATAACGGAATTCGTGAGCTTCTTTCGAAAGACGCCCCTATCATCAGGGCTTTTGCGGATACCCTTACCGGAAGCTCTGAATCAGCCGTAAGGCGGGCAGGGTATTTCCTGGCCGGCTTTTACAGCAGTCTGTCTAACGAAGTAAGGGCTAAACTTCTTCTGTGCATCGCTGCTGAAGAGTCCGGAACTGTTCTTACCGATGTTCTCAATATATTGCTGAGTTCTATAAAGAGTGCTGACGAGTCTATTATCAGCATGTACAGGATAATGATGGAAAAGGGCATCTCCGAAGTCAGGGGATCAGTCGCTGGAACGCTCTGCAGACCATGGGTAATGGAATCAGCTGAGACAGCGGATCTGGTTAACGCAGCGATAGGAGACCCCGATTCCGGGGTCAGAGGACAGTTCCTTCAGGGCCTGACATTCTGGGGTATGTCTGAACGCGGATCAAGGATTTACAATGAGCTTCTTGAGGATGATTCAAAAGAAGTCCGGCGGAGTGTGCTTTATTATGTAGGCAGTAAATTTCCCGAACTCTCCAGCAGAGAATATGAAGTACTTAATGATGTTCTTGAAAGTAGTGATTCCGGATTACTGCCTCCTCTTATCATAGGATTGCTTGACAGAGAGCTTGAAGAATTCAATCAGGAGTTCAGTGATCTTCTCTGGGTATTAATGGATCGACTTCCGGATGGCGGCAAGGGAAATCTTGCCTGGAGAATCGGAGCCAGATTGAGGTTCTTCAGCAAAGAAGTAAGGAAAACCCTTCGATCCGATCTTTCCGAAGAAGATATTCTTCCTGTGACCCGCTGCATGCTGATGAATTATTCCTCACTTGATGAGGATGAGAGAAAGAACCTCTGGAACATGATTCACGAGCGAGTGAGCGATAGCAGGGCATTCGCTCACATGGTTCTGCGGTACTACAGTATCATGGATGAAACAGACAGGAATGATTTAATCAACACTGTGCTTGTATCAGAACGATACGATGGAAGGGAAGCATTGAGCCAGCTGATATGCAGGGGGCGAAATGACCTGGCAGAGGCTTCCGTTGCTCTGATTGAAGATATCCTTGCCGATGGTGAATTTGAAAAACGGGCGTTACTTCCGTTCTTTGTGCTGTGGAACGGCAATGATCTTGGCGAAATTCAGGAAGAATTCATTTCGGTGTTTTTGAGTGATGAATTTCCTTTTGTGCGTAAGTCACTGGTCAGGGCAGTACGCCGTCTCGGAATGTGTACTGAGGAGTCAAAAAAGGTTCTTGTTCAGCTTTCGACTGATGAAAAAAGAGCTGTCCGCGCAGAAGCAGGAGCAGCATTGGGAGAATTCGAGAGCGATGACACCGATGATCTGAGCAGTGTCCTGATCACCCTTCTTGATGATGAAGATCCATTTGTCAGGTTGAGTACGCTTTCCGGTCTTCTGGAGAATGTTCTTCTTTCGGCGGAAAAGCTGCTGCCTGTTGTATTTTCTGCTCTCGATGATCCCGCTTCCGAAGTGAGGCTGGAAGCAATTAAAGGTTTGAGAAGATATCCTGCAATGAGTTCAAAGGGTGATGCTCCAGGAAAACTCGCTGAAAGGCTTGTTGACCCGGACAGGAACGTCCGTATGGAGGTAATAAAATTTGTCACTGAAACTCCTGAACTTCTTGCTTCAAAAGAAGTCAGAAGAAGGATGCCTGATATTCTGCTTGACAGACTGTCCTCCGGTCACGCGATAGCGGAGGAACTGAGCATGGCCAGAAAAATTCAGCTTGATCTTCTCCCTGACAAACCGCCAAACCCTGAGAGATACGATATTGAAAGTTATTACAGACCTGCCAGGGAGGTTGGCGGGGATTATTATGATTTCTTTCAGCTGCCGGGCCGTAACCTCGGGATAGCTATCGCTGATGTTGCGGGGAAGGGAATTCCAGCTGCGCTGACAATGGCCGGTCTGAAAGGTAATCTTGAAGCCTATGTTCAGAACATTTATTCGATAAGTGAAATTATGCAGAAGGTAAACGAGTCTTCCGTTCTTGGTGAAGGTGATCTGATTATGACAGGCCTTTTCTACAGTGTACTCGATCTTGATTCAGGAAAGCTCACCTATGTGAACGCCGGACATAATCCGCCTCTTCTTGTCAGAAGGGAGGGAAGTTCAACCTGGCTTGACAGGGGTGGACTCATACTCGGACTTACTGACAATGCGGAATACGAGCATGGAACCGATGAACTCGAACCCGGAGATGTTCTTGTTCTTTATACAGATGGAATTACTGAAGCTATGGACAAATTTAATGTTGAATTGGGTGTTGACAGATTGAAAAGCGTAGTCCTTGAGAACAGAGATCTTTCAGCGCATCAGATCGCGGGAGGAATTCTTGAAGCTGTGAATTCTCATTCTGAGGGAATCCCGCAGGGGGATGATCAGACTCTTGTAGTTGTAAAACACAGGTAATCAGTAATATGCAGGTTAGAATTTTATTCCTCCTTTCTGATTTCGGAATATCTGATACATACGTTGCCCAGATGAAGGCTGCCGTTCTTGGCACTGTTCCTGCCGGGACATCAATTGTAGACCTGACACACGATATCGAAGCCGGTTCAGTGATGGAGGGGGCTTTTCACCTTTATGCTTCCCTGCAGGCAATTCCTCCCGGTTCTGTTGTTGTAGCCGTTGTTGATCCCGGTGTTGGAACAGAACGGCACGGGGTTGTCTGTGAGGTTGACGGGATATTTTTCGTGGGACCGGATAATGGAATATTCAGCCTGCTTCCGGTTAACAAAGCATGGAAGCTTCCCCGACTTCCAGCTGATGCCAGCGCAACCTTTCACGGCAGAGACCTGTTTGCCCCTGCAGGGGCAAGACTGCTGACAGATCCGGGATGGGTGAAAAGCCTGGGAAGTATTGATCCTGGAACACTTGTCTCATCGGAGATCAGACCTCCGGAAGAAAATGAGGAAGGCTGCCATGCTACTGTCGCTCATATTGATCGATTCGGGAATGTTGTTTTGTGGCTGTCTACCTCAGATGCTGATGGATTCCGCCCATCTGAGATCAGGTTGCCCGCAGGTGGAATTGTGCCTGTCACCAGAGCAGGAACTTATGGAAACAGGCAGGGACTACTTTTTCTCGCAGGCAGCCAGGGCTGCATGGAACTTGCTTTCAGCGGCGGGAAAGCGTCTTCCATACTTGGAGTATCTGCCGGAGACAGAATATTTCTGAAAAGGAGTATCCGTTGAAATACATCAGCCTTCTGCTTCATCTCTACCAGCCTCCCACACAGGAAGAATCTGTTGTTACAAGGATTGATGATGAATGCTATAGCCCCTTATCAAAGCTTCTTTTCGAGTCCGGAGCAAAAATCGCTGTGAATATCAACTATTCTCTCACTGAACAGCTTGATAAATCCGGTTCTGGATCTCTCCGGAATCTTGCAGCAGCAGAAGGGATAGAATTCACTGATTCCGGTGCTTACCACCCAATATTCCCGCTGATAAATGAATATGATATCAGAAGACAGCTTCGGCTGAACAGGGAAGGTAATTCGAGGGTGCTGGGTGCTAATTACAATCCCGAGGGAGTATTTCCTCCAGAAATGGCTTATTCTCCATCACTTGCACCTCTTCTTCTTGATATGGGATATACCTGGACTGTAACTGACGATGTCCCGTGGGCGTGGACGGGAAGAGCGGTTCCCTGCAGGACAATCCCTTTTGTCGATGGTCTGGCAGTTCTGCTGAGAAGCAATTTCTGGAGCAACAGGATCTCCTTTCATGGAGATAATGGCAGCGAAATGGCAGATTTTATTATTGAAGGCATGCATGATTGGTCAGGCGATGAGGATTCCTATCTCCTTATTGCGATGGACGGTGAAACCTTCGGCCATCATAGAAAAGGTACAATTGAAACATTTCTCTCGCCTTTTTTGTCAAGCATTGAATCAGAAGGCGAAGTCTTACTTGTAACACCTTCAGAACTTGTCAGCAGGTTTCCTTCAGAAGATGCTGCCGTTCCTTCAGGCAGCTGGTCAACCACTGCGGGGGATATGGACGCTGGAAAGCCATGGCCATTATGGGATGATACCGATAACATGGTTCATGTATCTCTTAGAGGATTTCTTGATCATGTGAGGAATCAGGCACTCCAATGTAATTCAGACAGGGTTGCCTCTCTGGCAGATAAAATGTTATACTCGTGCCCGTTCTGGTGGGCTTCTGCAGATAGATTTGATGCTGTTCAGGTCCGCCGGGGCTTGCTTGCAATTCTAGAAACAGCCCAGGCGATATTCACCGAAACAGGTGATCGGAAAATGATGGATGATATCATATCCACCGCCTGCAGTATACCGGTTATAACCGGAGAGGATTAAATTAATGCCCAAGAAGGAAAGAACTTTTGCCGCTAAACTTGCTCACGAAGCCCGAACACTTCATAAGGACGAATGTCCTGCGTGTGGAAAAGAACGAGTAGCAGTTGTTTTATACGCTGCAAGATACAATGACAACGGTAATTGGCGACCACAAAGACGCAGAGTCAGAATATGTGACTGCAACAGAAAAGAAATCTACGGCTAAATCGGTTTAGTATGGAAATTGAAGGGGTTCTCTTCCTTGCTGCTGGATATGGTACCAGGATTGAACCCCTTTCGCTGCTGCGGCCAAAAGCGCTTCTCCCTTTCGGAAACACCACTGTTCTTGCTGAGCTAGCCCGTCAAATATCCGTTCTGCATCCTAGAAGAGTAAGAATAAACGCATCAAGGTGTCCTGAAGAATTACTGAAGGAATTGATATCGGTATGGCCAGCCGAGATGTGTTCAGTATATTTCGAGGAAAGGCCATTGGGAGTGTGCGCAACACTGGCCAGACATGCAGATACAATGACAGAAGGAACCTGGATGATTGTGAATACCGATATGATCATCGAAGGTTTCGATGCAGTAAAGATGATGGAATTTCATAGGGAGACTGAATCATCCTGGACTGTTCTAACAGGTTGTTTTCCATCTGAAGGCAGTTATTCTCCACTCCCTGTGGATGAAAACAGATGTTTTGGAACGGGCAGGGGAGATCCGGTTCATTACTGGGGAATCAGTCTTGTTGAGCCAGTCATTCCGTTTCTGTCTCGCAGAATTCAGGCATCCAGCGGTCTGTTTTCCGAACTGGCTCCTGCAGCAAACGATAATGGATATAAGCTTTTCTCATGCAATATGGAAGGTAACTGGCTTGATATGGGCAGAATCGCCGGAGCAAGGGAGAATATCCTTTCTGGAGGATCATATATTCATCCAAATGCATGTGTTTCCAGTGATGTTGTTCTTGAAGGTACCTGGAATATTGGACCAGGATGCATTCTGGCCGGCGGAACAGTTCTAAGAAACAGTGTTATGCTCGAAGGCTCAACGCTGGAAAAAGGCCGTATTGATGATGCCATCCTTCCATGGTTCTGCAGCAGTCGAGGCGGAAATATCTTATGAAAAGAATGACTGCTGAACTGGCCGAATGGCTCCGAACCAGAATGGGTGAAAATGTCGTAGTAGATAGACTGCATGGTGATGTGTCAGGCAGGCTTTTCTGGAGAGTGTTTTCCGGTCAGGATACTCTGATCCTGATGGACAGCGGCACAACACCGATATGGCCCTGGCTTGATATTCATGAACTTCTTGCGACCAGAGGATTTCCAGTTCCGTCAGTAATGGACTGTAATACAAAAAAAGGCTGGGTTCTGCAGGAAGATCTTGGTGATTTGCGTCTGCTTGATGCTGATGATGATGAGTATGCCGAATACATAGATGATGCTCTTGATCTTCTTTTCCGCCTGCAGCGGGAGCTTGACAGCAAACTCTGCTCAGGTTCAATTGCCGGCAGGAGAAGTTTTACGCCCGCATTCTTTATGGCGGAACTGGAGAATACTCTTGAAAGTCTGTTTTTCAGACTGCTTAATGTACCGATGGATGATCTTCTTGCGCTGCAGGCGGAAATGAGGAACCTGTGCGGTACGATTGATGAAGCTTCCGTGTTCACGCACAGGGATTTTCATTCCGCAAATCTCATTATCCACGAAAAAAGACTGATAATGGTAGACTGGCAGGATGCGCGATTTGGCCCGTCTGCGTATGACCTGGTCAGTCTTCTCAGAGACAGCTACAGAGATATAGGGTTATCATGGGAAGACAGAGCCAGAAAATTTGTTCATGCTCAGGGGAACATGAATATGTTTCAAGTCGCACGTGCGGCATGCCAGAGGAGTCTTAAGGCTGCAGGAACATTCAGCCATCAGTACAGAAAAACGGGTGATACTTCGTTCCTGGGCTACCTTCCCAGAACTTTCAGATACCTTGTAGATTACGCGAGAATCTGTCCGCAGATCGAGAATCTTGTAGACAGTGTTTATAGTGCTCTTGATAACTTTTCCGGAGAGATCGATCTCAGGGATTTCAGACATTCGAATATACCGGGCATAGTGGAGAAATGATACGAATGAAAAGAAGAGAGAAATGAAAAGAATTCTTACAGGTGACCGACCGACAGGTCCTCTGCATCTCGGACATTACGTTGGCTCGCTGGAGAACAGAGTAAGGCTTCAGCACGAATACGATACATTCATAGTTATTGCGGATGTTCAGACACTGTCAACGAATTTCGATCACCCTGAACATCTTCCGGAAGATGTCCGGCATGTTGCGCTGGATAACCTCTCCGTTGGTCTTGATCCCGACAGGGTGAACATTTTTCTGCAGAGCATGGTTCCACAGATCGCGGAATTAACCGTGTTCTTTTCGATGTTTATCACAGTCAATCGATTAAGGCATAACCCTACGATAAAGACTGAAGCAAAGCAGCATGGATTTGAAGAAAACATGACCTACGGTTTTCTTGGATATCCTGTCAGTCAGGCAGCGGATATACTCTTCTGCAGAGCAGATGTCGTTCCGGTAGGTGAGGATCAGCTTCCGGTTGTTGAAGTATCCAGATTCATAGCAAGAAGATTCAATGAGCTTTATGAAAGGGTTTTTCCGGAACCTGAAGGTCTGGAGGGTGAAATACCGAGACTTGTCGGACTGGATGGAAAGACAAAAATGTCAAAATCTCTGGGCAACTGCATATATCTGAGTGATAAATCAGAGGATATAAGAAAAAAACTCATGTCCGCAGTAACTGATCCGGCAAGAATTCACAAGGATGATCCAGGCCATCCGGAAATATGTACGATCTTCTCTTACCATAAAGCATTCAACAGTATTGAATCGAAGGATATTGAAGAACGCTGCAGAGCAGGAACAATCGGCTGCGTTGGGTGCAAGAAGCGGATGTTTGAAGTACTCGAGGCTCTTCTTGAGCCAGTCCGCGAGCGAAGAATCAGGTTTGAGAAACCGGGCATGGTCAAAGAAATACTCCTGTCCGGAACGGAAGCTGCCCGCATCGAGGGCGGAAAAACCGTTGATCTCGTCCGAAAAGCTATGCACATCAACTACTTCGACTGAAAGGCGCGATTGAATGAATCTTTACAACAGTCTTACGCGAAAGAAGGAGAAATTCACTCCTCTCAATCCGCCTCATGTCGGGCTCTATGTTTGCGGTCCAACCGTATACGGCCACAGTCATCTCGGGCATGCGAAAAGCTACGTTTCTTTTGATATCCTTGTCCGCTACCTTCGGCATCTGGGTTTCAGTGTCCGTTACATACAGAATATCACAGATGTTGGTCATCTTACCGATAATGCCGACGCCGGTTTCGACAAAGTCGAACTGCAGGCCAGAATTGAAAAGCTTGAACCGATGGAATTGACCGAAAAGTACACCAAATCATACTTTGATGACATGGACGCGCTTGGAGTACTCAGACCTGATGTATCACCCAGAGCTTCAGGGCATATCCCCGAGCAGATAGAACTGATCAAAAAACTGATTGAGAATGGACATGCCTACGAAGAAGATGGTTACGTCTACTATTCTGTGACAAGCTTCCCTGAATATGGAAAACTTTCCGGCAGGAAAATCGATAAGCTTGTGGCGGGAGCCAGAGTAGCGGTAGACAACAGAAAGAGAGATCCAAGGGACTTCGCTCTCTGGAAGAAAGCCGGGAAGGATCACATTCTTAAATGGAATTCCCCGTGGGGCTGGGGATATCCCGGATGGCATATCGAATGTTCCGCGATGTCCATGCGCTACCTGGGAGAAACACTGGATATACATGGCGGAGGCCTTGAAAACATCTTTCCTCATCATGAATCGGAAATTGCACAGAGCGAGGGAGCTAACGGGAAACAGTTCGCGCGAATGTGGCTCCACAATAACATGGTTACGGTAGACGGGCAGAAGATGGGCAAAAGTCTGGGTAACTTCACTCTTTTGAAGGACATATATAAAAAGTTCGATCCCATGGTAGTCCGACTGTACATTCTCAGAAGTCACTATCGGAGTCCGCTCGATTTCTCCGATCAGGGTCTTGAATCGGCACAAAGCGGACTTGAACGGCTTTCATCATTCAGCGCAAGACTGGGAGCATGTCCTGCAGCTGTCGAAGGAAGACCATCACCCGAAGCAGTATCTCTTGTTGAAAAAACAGTGGCTGATTTCAGTGAAGCGATGGACGATGACATGAACACACCAGGTGCTCTGGCTGTTGTTTTCGATATGGTCCGTTCAGGAAATGCCCTGCTTGATTCGGAGGATACTTCTTCTGACAGAGCTTTGCTCAGAGAAACCCTGGATGAGCTGTCGGGCGATATCCTCGGGCTTGACCTGAAAGGAATCAGTTCCGGTTCTGATGTTGAGGAGCTATGCGGTGTGCTCGCGGAAACACGAGGTGTACTGAGAGATAATAAACTTTTTCAGGCCGCAGACCTCATGCGTGAACAACTGATCAGGATAGGCTATATTGCGAAGGATCTTCCGAATGGAAAAAGCGAAATAAGAAAACGCTGATCAACCCCAAATGCTGATATTCAAGATTTGACACATGAAAGTCAGCATTATTCCAGAGAATCAAGTACGTGCCTAAGAAGAGTTTTTTCATCGCTGATATTATTGATGTTTATCGGCAGTGTTGAAAGAGCGTCAATGTATGCTCTTATTATAGTTGCTTTTGTTATTCTCTGTACTCTGTGCTCGTTATCACGATTTTGAGTTATTGTGCGCGCAATTCTGGTCAGCAGTTCCTCCTGGTCGGGCCTGACAGGAACGGTTAACCTGACTGAAGGGGCTGAAAGCTCCTGTATGTCTGAGATATTTGAAATGAAATCCGATGTCTTCTTCATTTTCATACGAACCTCCGAACGGGAAGATATTCCATTTGACATTGCGAGTCAAGCTAAGTATGAATTTCCATAGTTCCATAGTTATGAAGTTAGGGTATTGACGCAGGGTCTGAAAGGTTGTAAAGTTCCAATAGATAGAAATTGCAGGGACTTGCGGGGATTGGACAGATGGATGATATTAAATTTATGAGTATTTATAATGCAAAGGTAAAAATAGATCAGTTGAAGTATTATATTAAACAGGCGGACAGCTACCTGAGGAAGGGAAGATAATGTTCATCTTCGGAAAATCAGGCGGAGGAACTGTTGGTCTCGATATCGGCAGCCATTCAATCAAAGTTGTACAACTGACAGGATCAAGCAAAACCGTAACCCTGTCGAGCTATGCTATCCAGGAACTATCTCCTGGCACGATTGTCGATGGTGAGGTCGTAAACCGTGAGCATCTGATAGATACTGTTCACGATGTCGTACGGCAGGCAGGTATTAAAACCAGCAGCAAAAATATCCATAGTGCGGTATCCGGAAGAAGTGTAATAGTCCGAAGGATACCAATGGAAAAAATGTCAGAGCAGGAAGCCAGGCAGGCTATCCAGTGGGAAGCTGAACAGCATATTCCATTCAGGATAGATGAGGTCAGCCTTGATTTCAAGATAATCAATCCTGAGATCTCTCCCGGACAGATGGAGGTGCTTCTGGTTGCGGCAAAGAAAGAAGTAGTTGACCTTCATCGTGGCGTATTGCAGGGCGCCGGACTGAGACCATCAACAATAGAACTTGAGCAGTTTTCTCTGCAGAGAGTATACCAGCATGCCTACAGGCCAGCCGGTGATGAGTGTATAACGATCTTGAACATCGGTGCAGAGGTTACGAACATGGTTGTCGTTCGTGAGGGTCTTCCAAGTTTCAACCGCGATCTTTCGATAGGCGGATCGAGATTTGTTGAAGCGCTGCAGAGATCTCTTGGTCTTGAATACGACGTTGCACTGGGTGTTCTCAAAGGTAATGTACCGGATGGTGTTTCTTCAGAAGAAGTGCATACCGCGATAGGAAGAGTTATTGAGGAACTTTCTACAAGCATTAGAAGATCCTTCATTACCTATCAGGCTTCGGGCGAGAACACCAGAATAGATAAAATGTATATCAGCGGCGGGTGTTCACTCATGCCTGGACTCGCGACAATACTCAGTGAGCAGCACGGACTTCCTGTTGAGCACTTCCAACCTTTCAGGAACATTACGGTTCCCGAAACTGTCATCAGTGATGACAACCTGGATTCCATAGGTGCGGTGCTTGCAGTATGCATCGGACTTGCACTGCGTGGATATGAAACCAGCATGGTTGACATCAACATACTTGAACAGCCTGAAGGGAAGAGAAAAGCTGCTGCCGCAGCCTCTTCTACCGCAGAACCGTCTTCCATACTGACAATTCTGTGTATTATTCCATATCTGGGTCTTATCGCCGGCGGAGTAATAGCATATATGGATTATCAGGATCTCAAGACTCAGGAAACGGAACTGAATCAGGAAATTGATGAGGTCACAGAGCAGATATCTCAGCTGGGCTTAAGGCTTGATCAGCAGATCGAAGCCGATCGACTGAGAGGTCTGGTTGAAAGAAAGCATCAGCAGATACTTGATCTTTCCCTCAATCAGAAGTATACGGTCTATATAGTTGAATACCTCTGCCGTGCAATCTATCCCGAGGCTATCGTTCCGGGTACTGAGGGTGAAAAGGGTATTTATGTAACAAGTCTGATCGTTGGCCCCAGGGAGATCAGTATCTCCGGTGTATCCAAAACATGGGGAGATATCATTGAATTTCAGCGTGATGTTGTTGAAATAATGCCTGATGGGCACACGCCGCTATTTTCACTTGAAGATTATGGACAGACGTATACGCTGGCTTCAGAGGCAACTAGAACTGGAAGCAGGAGATATAATTTTTCGATGACGATTGGTGTAAATCCTTTAGCACTATCATCTCTGGTTGGTGAATTTGCTGGTACTTCAAGAGATTTAACCAGCATATTTGCGGATCCGGATGCTGAGGAAGTATTAGAGGATAATCCCGTAGATACAGGGGAGGAATCATGAGGAAACAGATAATATCCGCATCGGGCTTACTGCTTGTTATTGCGGTCGCCGGGTGTAATCCTATCGGTATGGATGATACTAGAATATGGGTGACAGGCACTATTTATGTTGACCCATCATTCACTCAGCCTGCTGAGGATATTGGTATAGTGATCGAGGGAACCCAGGAAAGCTATGTTACAGCAACAGATGCTCTTGGTATGTTTGAGATAGAAATTCAGCTGTACAGTGAGGGGGAAGTGGATCCCACCGATGGGAATTCAACATTTGATGCCACTCCAGGCAGTGCATCATTCAGAGTTACAGCATACGATGGAGACTCTGAATACAAATACGGTGGCGGCAACCAGTTCACTGTTTTCGGCGGTGATACACTGTCACTGTATACCATTGATCTGCTGGATTTCACGGGAGAGACCAGGTAATGAGAATGATTGCTTATATAACAGGAGACAGGTAAGGGGGACGAAATGAACAAATACCTTCGAGACCCCAGATTTTATATTCTGATACTCGGTGTTGTTCTGGTTGTGGCTCTGATCTACATCTATCCCCGATCAATATCCGCTGATATTGTCGCAAGGATAGAAATCGCCGAGCAGAATCTTGAAATGAAGCAGGCTGAGCTGATCTCGCTTCAATCAGGTACATCATCTGACATGGCGATAACTGAGCAGGAAATAAATCTTCTTACTCAGCAGCTTGCTGAACTGGATAGATATCTTCCACGAAGCTATGATCAGGATGAGGTTCTCGATATGCTGACAGAGAAGGCTGAAAACAGCGGGCTTCATATTAAGGTTCTTACTCCTCTGCCTCCGGCTACTCAGGGAGATTACCTTATTTACGGCTGGCAGATGCAGCTTTCCGGGCGTTTTCACAGGCTCGGAGTATTTCTTGATCAACTTACGCAGCAGATGATGATTACTTCCGTATCCAACCTGTCAGTTATCCAGCAGAAAGCTTCTGATGGAAATTACGACAATATGGAGGCGACTTTCACAGTGTCAGCCTTCGTGCAGCCATAGGAAGGGAGCAGAAGTTATGAGTATTTCAAAAGGAACACTCACAGCCCTTCTAATAACTGCGGGGGTGTTCATAATTTCAGGTTGCAACAGCGCTGATGATTCGGCAGACATGACGTATAACACAGATATTGCTGTCACGGTCGTATCTCATCCGGATGTTCATGGATGGATCGAACTGACGCTGTCCGAATCTCCGCCTCTGTTTACAGATGCAGGAGTATCTTCAACCTGGCTGCTGTTCGAAGGAGGAAATCTTCTGGAGTTCAGCATTTCTGATACTAAATGGAAAGCATATTTCATCGAGGGTATCACAGATGTCCTTGATCTGGACATTCTGGGTGAAAACCCGGTGTTTCTGACAGAAAACGGATTTTTCGAATTCAGCGCTTTCGATTGCGAGACAACACTGGAAGCGTTGCCAGAAGGATTCAGACCTGTTGAATTCGATATCCAGGATGGAAATGTGGCCATACTTGATGAGACAGGTGCTGTAGCAATAAGGAATGAAAGTGGATTTGAAGTCTTTTCTCCGGATCAGCAACTGGAACCCGCAGGAGACCTGCAACTGATCGGACAGGACTGGATATTCAGACTTCAAGGTGGCGGAATTGCTTTGCTTGATCCATCTGTTGGTCTCTGGCAATTCGAGGATGCTCCTGATGGATATGTCCTTGCAGCTTCACAAAGCATTCTCTATATAGGTTCAAATGATGGTATATCAGTTAGAACAGGCGCCGGTGAATGGAGTTTCCATTCAAGCGGTCATCTGTATTCAGATGGACTTGTACTGAAAGAGAAAGGCATTTCTTCGGTGACATCACCCGATGAAATCCTGGCTGAATCTCCATCATTCACCCCTTCAGAACTTATTTCTCTTGATTATTTCAGAGAGCCTTTCTGGGCAGTTGATAATCAGGGAATGACGGTATTCGCCGAACTGGGATCAGTTAAGACAAATCTGCCATATTATGAAGCCGAAAGAGTGTTCTGCTCACTGGCAGGTCAAAACACTGAAGGTATGCAGGGCTCAACTGAATCGGTCGGGGATATGATCCTGGCGGGAAGCGGGACTTTCAGAATATATGAATCCGTTTCCATCAGACCTGATCCATTCACCGAATTCTCAGATGAAGGAAGAGATGCAAGACGCGATCTGGGCGGCATATCAATTGAAGAACTGAGACTGGTTGGTATTACGCTGGATCCAATAGGTGGAGACCAGGCACTCGTTGAGGACGGAAATGGCGTTCCGTACATACTCTACGAGGGAACAGACCTGGCATATAATTCACATGTGGCCGAGATTACCAGTAATGAAGTTATTGTAATTCAGGATGTTATTATTACTTATAGCGCGAGAGGTGGAGGGGAGACCACAATTCCAACCATCTACTCCTTGCGTCTACATGAAGAAGGTGGTTTGTGATGCGTCTGTTTACCGTAAGTAGTCTTCTGCTGCTTCTGGCAATGCCGGTTGTAGCGTACAGGGTTACCGATATATCGGTGGTGCCCGGCGGCAACGTGACCCTTGTCACAATTACTGCTGATCAATCTATCTCATACGAAAGATTCCTCCTGACAGATCCTATGAGAATTGTTCTGGATATTGGTGATGCGGTTCATGCACTTCCTTCTATGGACTTTTCAGTCGGTAGAGGCGGCGTTGCATCAATCAGAACCAGTCAGTACAAAGCTCCACCAGAAGGAATCGTTAGAATTATCATCGATGTAAATGGTGAGTTGCTTAATTACAGTGCTTCTCTCAACGAGAATCAACTTGTTCTTGAAATGAGCACGGATCCTTCAGGAATCCCTTTTGCCTCCTGGTCAGCGACTTCGGAATATGTTGAACCGATTATCACTGGCGGAGATGTCGCTCCGCTCTCTTCACCAGGTTCGGGAAGTTCATTCGGACAGACGACTTCCAGTATTTCCAGTGTTTCAAGAGGCGTAAGGATTAGTGAAAGTCATCGTGAGGTTAATGACGGATTTCCGGTGGAATGGAGCGGAACCGGGGGAAGAAACATTACGATCGATGTGGTTGACGCAAGTCTTCGAACTGTTCTGAGGTCCATATCCGACGTAAGCGGATTGAATATCATACTTCCGGAGGATTATTCTGCATCTGTAACTGCAAGACTGATGAATGTCGGCTGGAAGGATGCTCTGACCGCGATCCTCAATTCTCAGGGACTTGTAGCGAGCATGCAGGGAAATGTGCTTCGGGTAATGCTGAGGGATGCTTTCTACAATGAGATCAATCAGATGGCTACCACTCGTAATGAAAGAGAGAATCTCCAGGATCTTCAAACCGAAGTATTCGTGATAAGGTATGCCACCGCGGAAAGTATCAACAACGCGCTTACCACCGCCTTATCCGAGAGGGGACAGATATCTGTCGATGACAGGACTAATTCCATCATCATCACGGATATTCCATACAAGCTTCAGGAAATGGGCAGGTTGCTGCCAATACTCGACAGCCCCACAGCCCAGGTGATGATAGAAGCAAAACTGGTTGAGATCGATGTCGCATACGCGAATGAAATGGGTATCGACTGGTCAATTGGCAATCTGAACAGATCAAATGATCTCGTCCACGGGGGTATGAGTTCTTCCGGGCTTGCAGTTGGAGGCGAAACCGCTTCGATCTTCTTTGGTACGATTACCAATATTCTTGACATCAACGCGACACTGTCATTCCTCGAATCCCAGAATCATGCTCAAATTCTGTCTGAACCAAGAATCGCGATAATTGACAATATGACCGGTACCGTCATGTCGGGAAAGGAAATTCCGCTCACTCTTATGGACCCGAGTGGAAATACATATATCTCCATGTACAAGGTCGGTGTTGAGCTGACTGTCACTCCTCACATCAATGCTGACAACAACGTAACACTCGAACTGCAGCCGAGCGTGAGTGAACTCTCCGGTGAGGCAACATCCGCGCAGCAGCCGATAATTCTGACTCAGAGCGCGAACACGACGCTGATGATAGATGACGGCGCAACAGCGGTCATTGGCGGAATAATGAGGAGCAAGCAGACTACCGTTAGAAATGCCATTCCGCTGCTGGGTCATATTCCACTTCTTGGAAATCTGCTTTTCTCCTACAACTCCGAGCGTGTTGAACAGACCGAACTGGTAATATTCGTAACTCCTCACATAATCAGACCCTATTAATAACAGGTCAGATTGATTAGACTGGGGCGGGGAAAGTGGAAAGGACACATTCTCCGCCCCTCTTCTCGTCTATGCAGACCTACATCATCTCTTGTTCGAGGAGCGTACCTTGACATAGCGGGATTCTCTCTCGTGAATCAAGCGGTAGTATGGGATCTTTGTTCGGGCACAGGAGCAGTAGGGCTTGAATCGTTAAGCTGGGGCGCATCGGAATGCATATTCGTAGACACAAATCCTCTTTCCACATCGTTCATACGTTCTGCAATTCGCGAATTCAGCGCTGCTGAAGACGCTTCAGTCCTTACAGGTGATGTCAGGAAACTCGTTCCGAAATTGAACTCGAAGCCTGACATAGTATTCATTGATCCGCCATACGGATATCACAAGCTCTACGAATGGATTGACGGTATCGACTGGAAAAGGATTCTTTCAGAAGAG
This sequence comes from Candidatus Aegiribacteria sp., assembly GCA_030594645.1. Taxonomy (GTDB): domain Bacteria; phylum Fermentibacterota; class Fermentibacteria; order Fermentibacterales; family JCC-6; genus Aegiribacteria. The sequence goes on along the minus strand of JAUVEU010000011.1, from coordinate 24,696 downwards.
GGAATGGTATTTGCTGAATGCGGAACTGAGATCATATTACAGAGTAACTGGAAAACGAGAAAATACGGAGGAACTCATCTGATGTGGAAAGTAATGAAAGAAGAAGAATGAATATTATTTATCCAGGTACATTCGATCCCGTAACTTTTGGTCATATCGACATCATAAGAAGAGCGCTGAACATATTCGATCATATTGAAATAGCAGTAGTAGCTCGATCTTCAAAGAAACTCTGTTTCCCAGTCGAGGAAAGGGTTCATCTGATGAAGATGTCAATGCTTGAAACGGGAATAGACAGAGTCAGCGTAACATCATTTGATTCTCTTCTTGTCGATTACATGAAAAAGACCAATTGCAGGACGTTTATCAGGGGATTGAGAGCGAATTCCGATTTCGAGTATGAATTCCAGATGCAGCTTCTTAACAGACGACTGGCACCGGAGATATCAGGTTTATATCTTATGCCGTCTGAGGAGAACATGTACCTGTCCTCGACAATTGTCAGAGAGATAGCCAGATTCGGCGGTGATCTTTCAACAATTGTTACGGTAGGTGTAAGAGATGCCCTTGAGAAACGATTTGCCATTTCAGAGGAAAGCAAATCCAACGATTGGATGTACTGATGGAGTATTCCAGAAGCGCAGTATCACTTACCCCTTCTGCGACTCTGCAGCTCTGCGCGAAGGCCAGGGAACTCAGCTGCGAGGGAAGAGACATAATTTCCCTTTCAGCCGGGCAGCCGGATTTTCCTACACCTGCCCCAATCGCGGAGGCAGGCGTTGATGCCATAAGAAAGGGAAAAACCGGATATACCGCAAGCACAGGAATCCCTGAGCTGAAAGAGGCTGTTGCCGCACAGTATTCAGAAAGAAGAAACGTGCACTGGTTACCATCCAATGTACTTGTGGGGTGCGGAGCGAAACACAATCTGGCTAATCTTACGCGGGCAGCCGTTAATCCCGGAGATAAGGTTCTCCTTCCAAGGCCATTCTGGGTAAGCTACCCCGAAATGGTCAAAGCCTCAGGCGGAATACCGGTATTTCCCGAAAAGCGCATAAACGGCTCAGAAATCAGGAAAGCAGCAGGGGAGGGCGCTGTGGGAGTATTTCTTAATTATCCCTCCAATCCCACCGGTTTCGTTCCCTCCGAATCCTTTTTGAAGGAAATCGCAGATGCGATTGCGGAAACGGATATGTGGGTAATTTCAGATGATATCTACGAAGATCTGGCATATCTTGATTCCGGTGTACCGCATATTCTTGACTTTCACCCTTCACTTAAAGAGCGAACTGCTGTTGTTTCAGGAGTATCCAAAACTTATGCCATGACCGGATGGCGAATAGGGTACTCCCTTGCATGCATCGAATGGACAAGACTCGCGGGCATTCTTCAGGCTCACTCAACCTCGAATCCCTGTTCCATTTCACAGTGGGCAGCACTTACCGCGATCCAGGGAAAAGCAAAAACTGAAAAAGAGGAAATGCATGAATCTTTCCACATTAGAAGGGATCTGATCTGCGAGCTTCTCGCCGGGGTTGATGGTTTGGAATTCAAAAAGCCGGACGGCGCGTTTTATGTTTTTCCCCGATTGCTCAATGATCCTCAAAAGGCTGACACAAATAGATTCTGCAGCGAACTCCTGTCCGATGAGGGAGTAGCTGTAATACCCGGATCGGCATTTGGAGCTGAAGGGTATATCCGAATATCCTTCGCGGCTTCTGCGGATGATATCCGGGAGGGTATACACAGATTAGGAAAATTCCTGCGCAGGAGGTTGAATACATGATTGTAAATTGTCCGGGCTGTAATTGCAAGTACAACATTCCATCAGAAAAAATTGGTGACTCTCCTAAAAGGTTTCGCTGCAGGAAATGCTCTGAAACATTCATGATTCATCCTCCTTCCAAACAGGAGATGCCTGAAATTCCGCCAATACCGGTTGAGATGGATGAGAATCTCAAACACGCCATGAGATTCGCGCGGGTTCTGGCCAGTGATATGCTTGTCTATAATCGCGAGATGATTGAAAAAGCAAGAGATGAGGGAAATCTTCCAGAGGTAATGGAGCGGGAGATCCGTAAATCGTGGGAACTATGGGAGAGTAGATTTCCAAAGGAGAGCAAGACTGATCCCGGGATTTTCAGCAATGCTTTGAATTACTTCCTTGCTGAAGGTGAAGAAGTTTTCAGAAATCAGACATATTCCTGATTTCACCCTTTTCTTATTCTTTTCCGAACGATCCTGAAGATTATGTGACACAGCATAAGATGAACATCTTCGATCTGCTGCATATCTTCGCTGGGCACAATGATTGATTCTGAAGCAACTTTAACAGCATCACCGCCTTCGAAACCCGACAGCAGAATAGAAACTGCGCCTTCGTCATTTGCTATTCGGAAAGCGTTTATCACGTTAGGGCTCATTCCGCTTCCGGACAGTCCGATAACTGCATCCCCTTTTTCAACCAGATTTTTCAGCTGTTCTCCAAATGTGTTCGTATAATCCGTATCATTTGCCCATGCGGTTATCAGCGGCATGTTGTCGGAAAGGCAGATTGCCTTGAGTCTTGGTCTGTCAGGCGTAACTGTTCCTTTAGCGAGATCACAGGTGAAATGACTGGCTGTAGATGCTCCTCCGCCATTTCCGAAAACAAAAATTCTCCCTTCAGAGTGATATGTATTGAGCAGAATCTTAATAATCTTTTCGATATCCTCTGATGGTATTTTAAGGGCGAGTGCGCTCACCTGATCAAGGTAGGTTCCAATATCTTTCAGCATACTGTCTCCAATCAGAATATCGACAGGTATTTGTCGGTTGCTCTGGTTCCTTCATCAACATCAGAATCAGGCAGAACCAGAGTGTTTTTTAAAGCGCTGTTGTGGCGGACTTTTGCTCCGGAAAGGACAACACAATTTTCAAGGCAGCATCCACTTTCGATAGTAGCTCCTTCCTGCACCCATAATGTACCCATGATCTCAATCTCCTCATATGACTGGCGGTTTTCGATTAGAATCCCATTTTTTATGCAGGAAGGTTTTACATACGGTTTCAACTGACCTGAAAGAACTTCATGGCAGGCAATCAGGTAGCTTTTCAAAGAACCTATATCCCTTGTATACCCGCCTGGAGTATCAGCGGCAAGAATTCTTCCCTCCCTGAGTAACCCGGGAAATACATCCAGTCCGAAATCACTGAAGCTGCCATCATCGATATGTGATACAGCTGAACTTCTACAGATATATATCCCGGAATTAGCCATGTTCGATTCAGCAAGTTCAGGTGGAGGTTTTTCTCGGAAACGGGAAATTTGTCCATCAGGCCCTGTAATGACAATCCCTTTGCTTGAAGGATCTCCAGTCGGAGAAAGCGCAATTGTAATCTCAGAATTTAATCTGTTATGAACCTCAAAAAGAGATTCCAGAGGCTGTCTTGTCAAATTGTCACCATAAACTACAAGGAATTCGTCTCCCAGAAGAGGAAGAGCCCTTCGAACTGCGCCCGCCGTGCCAAGCGGCTGCTCCTCGAGCTGGAAGGCTGTTTCAAGCGGAAGATCAGAGCCTTCCATGAAATCTTTGATCATTTCCGCCTTCCAGGACCCGTTAACAACTGCTTCAGTAATTCCCAGCTGCGCCAGATGAAGCAGAATATCATGAAGAAGAACGAATCCTGTGATTTCTATAAGAGGTTTTGGAATGGCATCAGTCAGAGGCCTGAGTCTGGTTCCCATTCCTGCGCATAAGACAATTGCTTTCATTGGTCTGTATCATCTGAAGACGGAACAGCGTATCTGATGATGCCGTTTCCGAAACCGGTTAATCTTGCTATCAGGTACAGAAGGCGCTGAAGCCCAAGACGGAAGTAAACATACCGAAGAATCCTTTCAAAAACCCTTCCTTTTGCAATGCACGGCGGTACAACCTGTCTCCTTATCGCTCCATAATTGCCTGATTGTCTTCCTGTGATTCTGAATCCTCCTTTTTGCAGAACAGCTTCGAGTGAGGAGGGCTGGAAGAAGTAAAGATGAGCTGGAACCGCGTCCGGCTTTATAGTACCGGGTTTCATCCGTTTCAAACGGGCTTCTGCTATTTCTTCCCAGTGGAAGAGTTCCCAGGGACACTGCACAACAAGAATTCCGCCGGGTGCAAGAAGGGAGCGAATGCACCGGAGAGTATCGAATGGGCGGTGAAGGTGTTCGAGTACATCAAGAAGGAGTACCACATCAAAAGACCCTGCGGGCAATTTCAACGATTCCACGCTTCCGGTATGGACATTCAAATGCAATTGATCTCGCGCATATGACGAAGATAGAGGACTTATTTCAATACCCGTAACTTCCCAGTCCTTCGAACGGAGAAAGTCAAGAAGAAATCCATATGCGCACCCGACCTCAAGCAGTCTTCTGCCGCTTGCGCGTTTGATCAGATCACGATGCCTGCGCTTGAAGATTCGGAGGAATATGTCGTGATACTGCTCGAAGTTATCGACATATCCCTTGTAACCCACGTCCCCGTCTTCGTAATAGGATCTGCTGTACATTTCGGCAAGTTCGTTTTCTGATGGACGTTCAGCCAGATAGACAAATCCGCAGTTTCTGCATCTGACAACAGGCCATGTCATCCGGGTGCTCAGGAGAGAAAATGAATTTGAACCACAGAGTTTGCAGTCAGTCTTCTCTCTCGGGAAAGTGCTCCAATCCAGAATTATACCTCTTTCATGCCTGCATATGCTGTCAGAATTCAACAGGTACACCGGACCCGGTATTCCTGCGGACTTGACATGTCAACCCCTGCGACACTTGACAGAACCAGAATAACATTCAATATCCATCAAATCATTATGATTAGTACCACGCATGATAATGTGTAACAGTATCCTGCATGAAAAGGGGTTGACAATTACAAACCCCTTGACAGATTACGTTCCTACGCAAAATTTCTAAACGGCACGGGAACCATAATGCTTATTCTTAATTATAACATATGGATCTATTCAATTGAAAGGCGGATGTTTTGGCGACCAAGCGAACAGAAGGCAGGTCACTTGAGCTATACCTGAGAGAAATCGGAAGTAAAGAAACACTATCATCCGCGGAGGAAGCATCACTTGCTAAAAGGATTCGCGGGGGTGAGCAGGAAGCTCTTAACGAGCTTACAGAGGCTAATCTCAGATTCGTTGTAAGCATTGCAAAACAGTACGCGAATCAGGGTGTTGCCCTGGAAGATCTGATAAACGAGGGAAATGTGGGGCTCATAAGGGCAGCCAAGGGATTTGATGAGAGTAAGGGCTGTCGCTTCATTACATATGCTGTCTGGTGGATCAGGCAGGCAATCCTGCAGGCACTTGCAGAGCAGTCGAGAATAGTCCGCCTTCCTTTGAATCGGGTAGGCGAGCTGTACAAGATGGGAAGGGCTGCTCGAGAACTTGGGCATTCGCTTGGAAGAAATCCATCAACAAATGAGATAGCGGATGAGCTGGATGTATCCAGGGATGACGTCGAATGTATGATGTCCATTCACAGCACGCACTTATCACTTGACAGCCCGGTGTACGAGGGAAGCGACAAGACTTTCCAGGAAATGATATCCAACGATGACGATGTCCCGCCTGATGAAGCAGTAGTCCTTACCGCAATGAGGAGAAGTGTTGCCGGGATGCTGGATATCCTTGACCAGCGTGAAAGAACCATCATACAGTTATTCTTTGGGATCAATACAGACCGGAGGCATACTCTCGCTGAAATCGGTAGAACCATGGGTATAAGCAGAGAGAGGGTTCGTCAGCTCAAGAACAGAGCCATCTCAAAACTCAATGATAAATCAGACAATAAAAACCTTCTTCTTTATCTTAAGTAACGAGTAAGGTTTAGAAGATGCCCTTAGGTACGATTCACTGGATACCGCACAAGTCCGGCAGAAGAAGCAAACCCTATAATCTGACGAGCGCCAGATTCAGGATGTTCATTCTCATTGTTGCTTTAGTATTTATAGGACTGGCGACGCTGTTTTTCCAGGTTGGCCGCAAAAACGGCATGAGGCAGGTCTCTGCTGACGGCGTAACGGAACTGATTCTGCTTCGGGGAGAAGTCTATCAGCTGTCAAGAAGGGTAAGAGATCTCACAATAAATCTTGAGAAAATATCAATACGTGAGGAACAGATCCTTGTAGCCGGAGCCGGGCTGAATCTGGATTTCTCCAACCTTCTGCATAACGACGACACACCTGTAGAACCTCTGGGAACTGAAATTTTCAGATATATTGACGATCTTGAAATGGAGGTATTACTGGCCGAACGTCTGGCCTCCGCGGAATTGATGGCTTACGATTCACTGGTAAGCTTTTTCATTGAGAGAGAGACCGAACTGGCCAGAATCCCTACTATCTGGCCGGTTGACGGCATATTTGTGAGTGATTTCGGCCCCAGGATTGATCCGTTCACCGGTGCGGTTCGATATCATAAGGGTATTGATCTGGCCTGTGTAAGTGGTACTCCCATATATACTCCGGCGGATGGAGTAGTCGTTTTCGGAGGATGGACAGGCGGCTGGGGACTAAATATTGTGATCAGGCACACTGAACATGTTTCAACAAGATATGCTCATTGTTCATCGTTGTGTTCAGTTGTCGGTCAGCAGGTGATGCGTGGTGATCTTATTGCGCGGGTTGGTTCCACAGGCAGATCGGTCGCACCGCATCTGCATTACGAAGTACTGATAGACGGAGCACAGGTCGACCCCGAGGACTATATAATAAGGGAAGGGCCTCATGCAGCTGTTTTCTGATCGAGATATGGCCATGACCAGTGCATGTATATGCGGGATTCCGTGCAGATACGATGGAGAATCCAAACCTGTTGAGAAATATGTGCGTATGCTCAGAGACGGAAAATGTGTTCCATTCTGTCCTGAAAGACTTGGAGGTCTCACGACCCCGCGAGAACCCGCTTTGATTGTTGGTAATGATGGCTTTGCAGTTCTTGACGGCAAAGCAGAAGTACTTCTTCGGGATGTCCCCGGGAATGTAACATCTTTCTTCATAAAAGGCGCCTGTCTTTCCGTTTCACTCGCGAACGCAATCAGACCCCATACTATTTATCTGAAGGAAAAAAGTCCCTCCTGCGGACTGCGAAACGGTATAGCAATGCCGGGAGTTGCCGCGGCTGCGTTGATCAGAGCAGGCTTCAGTGTGGAACCTGTGGATTGAAACCTGAAGTAGACCTGTGGGAACGGTACGGTCCTTTATTCTCGATTGAAGAGAAACTGGTATTCCCTCCCGATCGTCGTGAACTGCAATTCTATTGTGAGATTCGAAAACGGCATCCGGGCAGCTGTATGGAAATCGGAGCAGGTGACGGAAGACTCGCCGGAGTTCTGGGAAATGATTCACTTACAATCGGACTCGAGCCATCAGCGGCAATGTTCAAACTCTGGACTCCTGAAGACCGCGAAAAAATCCGGTGTGTGCGAGGTTTAGGACAGCAGCTGCCTCTGCTGGAGTCCAGTCTTGATTTCATTCTCTTTCCATACAACGGAATTCACTGCATTCTGGATAGAGATGACCGGATAACCCTCCTTTTGGAAGTTGCCCGCGTGCTCCATCCCGGGGGAAGGTTTTTTGCCGAGACATGTCACAGATTCGATGACAGGGAAGATGAAGAGAATGCAGAGCGATATCATTACGCGAAAGATGGCTTTTCGCTCCGTCTTACGGAGACTGTAACCCACGACAGAGAGAAGGGGATCATCTCCTTTGACATGAAATACTCCGGCAGCCCGGTTCCTGCAGGCACTCTATCCATAGTTCTTGAACTCGCGTTGATATCTGCGGGAGAGTTGCTGCGTGACATAAGGGAAGCAGGATTGAATATAGTATCGATCTGGGGGGATTACGATTTCTCCCCCTGGGATAAACGGTATTCACCAAGACTTTTAGTTCTGGCAGAGAGGAGCGATACATGATTTTGATGAACGGTATCCTGGTTTTCATTCTGCTTTCAGGCGGGATGTCCGATCTGAGAGAACCATGTCCTTCTCCGGACGGTGAAACCGTAGTTTTCTGTTTCAGAGGAGATATATGGGAAGCTCCACTCACCGGAGGAACCATGAGATGTCTTGTGCCCGGTGAGAGTATTGAGACTTCTCCCAGCTATTCTCCGGACGGGGAAAGACTCGCATTCACCAGTGACAGAACCGGCGGGGGAGATGTATACGTGATGGACGGTACCGGCTCCCAATCAACCCGTTTGACATTCCATGCCGGTGAGGATCGTGTGCTCTGCTGGAACTCATCAGCTGACTCTATCTACTTTCTCTCGTCAAGAGAAGGGGGAAACAGCTGGGTTTACTCGGTTTCCGCCTCAGGCGGTACACCACGGCCGGTTGCCGGAGTTGAGATTCAGAATGCCTGTATACTGCCCGGAGGTTTAGCGATTGAAAGAGGATTCACCCCATGGTGGCGAAAGCACTACACAGGGTCGGCATCAAGAAATATCTGGATCGGTTCAGGAGAAACATGGGATAAACTGATAGATTCTGAACTTGATGAAAAATGGCCAATGTATTCCGCTATTACAGGTGAAATTCTCTTTGTTATGGAGGATTCATCAGGCCGTAACGCTGTCTGGAGCATGGTGCGGGGAGGAGAACCCATTCAAAGGACTTCTTTCACCGAAGGAGATATTACATATCCTTCCATAAGCTCAACCGGCGGAATCGTTGTTTTCGAATATGAGGGCGGACTCTATTCAATGAACGTGCCCGGATGGTCCGTATCCTTAATCAATATTGACTCAAATACAGATTACCCTTTTCCTATGCAGTATGGAGAAACGGTCGGATACTCGACCGATTGTTTTGATGTTGACTCGTCCGGTATTCAGATGGCTGTGGTGGGAACGGGTGACCTGTTCGCAGGGCGAATTTCCGATGACAGCCTTGAAGACATGATTGAGATCTATTCCGGTTCGTCCCGGGCCAGGGATCCTGTGTGGAGCCCGGATGGAAAGACTATTGCCTTTACTCTCGAGCACGAAGGGATAATTGATCTGGTGCTCGCGAATGCTGAACTGCAGGATAGTATCCTGCTTGATTCAGCATTTCCGGAAATTCATATCCTTTCAACCTCCTCTGATGTAGCCGTCAGACCGGTATGGTCGCCCGATGGCAGTCGAATCTCATATCTTGACGGTCCGGGAAGACTGCATGTTATTGATGAAAGGACTGAGCAGGATATTACGCTTTGTGGGATCTCGGAGATAATTCATCACTCCTGGTCGCCCGACGGGATGTGGCTTGCTTTCAGTGTGCCTGTACTCGCGCACAGGGAGGAAATATTCATTGTATCATCCCGTGGCGGTGAGCCGTTCAATATCAGCCGTCATCCTAACGATGACTTCCAGCCTTTCTGGCCTGAAGACGGCCGGAGGATACTGTACGCAAGCAGGACGGATGATGGAAACTACCTGATAAAGCAGGTCTGGCTGACACGAGAGGACTGGGACAGTGACGACGAAGAGCGGGAAGCTCTTCTTGACGATAACCTTATTACAGTGGAAATAGAATTGGACGGTCTTCAGAGAAGAACGGAAACTCTATGTACGGTTAAAGGATACTACGATTTCTACGGAGCCTCACCGGATGGCAGAATAATCGCTTTTCCAGCCTGGGACAGCAGCGACAGAATGGATCTCTGGACAGTTGACTGGAAAGGTGAATCACTTACGAGATTAACATGGTCAGGTGAATCTCCCGAACATATTCATGTTACCCGTGATGAAGAGATCTACTATATCGCCATAGGCGGTATTGTAAGATCAGCTTCAGTTAATGGTGCTGGTGGAGGAGTATTTGGATGGCGAATGCCGGTCTGGCGTTCGATACCTCTGGTTCAGGCGCAGAAATTCGATGAAGCATGGAGACTTCTGAGAGATAATTTCTATGATTCTGATATGCATCAGGTTGACTGGGACGCAATGCGTTCAAAATATCGAGAAAGAGCCGTATCAAGCATTATCAGCGAAGATTTCAATGACGTTGTGAGAAGGATGCTGGGAGAGCTTTCAGCATCGCATCTCGGTATATCCGGATCATGGTATTTTGATTCCTCACCCAGATCAGGTTCGGTGGGTATTATCCCTGATTATGACTGGAACGGTAATGGAATCCGTGTGGATAGTGTAATACCCTATTCTCCTGCCGATCTGGATGGTTCACTTCTTCTGCCCGGTGATATCATTATCTCGATTCAGGGCATTCCCGTGGGAGCAGACGACAATCTCTACAGAGCGCTTCTTCAGAGAAGCGGCAGGGAGACAGGGTTTCATGTGCTCAGAAACAATGAAGCGTTCGACATAGACATTGAACCGGTTTCCATCTGGAGAATCGAAGATCTCCTGTATGACGAATGGATCGAGAGAAACAGAAGAGAAGTAGCAAGGCTGACTGATGGGAGAGTAGGTTATCTGCATATTCCATCCATGAACAACAGATGTGTTGATGATTTCCTGATTGATCTGTTCGCCGAAGGCATGAACCGTGATGGAATGATAATAGACATCCGTGATAACAGAGGAGGCAGTACCCACGATGAGATCATTCGAGAACTGGGACGCCCGGCTTACATGTTTTCACGCGACAGGCATGGAAACATCTCATTTGAACCCCTTGGTGTATGGCGGAAACCGCTGGTACTGCTGATAAACGAAAGATGCTACTCCGATGCAGAGATATTCCCGGAAGGCTGGAAGGAACTGGGTCTTGGCCCTGTAGTGGGCGAGGAAACCTATGGCGCCGTCATAGGAACATCGGATGTATACCTTGTCGATGGAACATCGTTCAGGATTCCAGCTACCGGATGGTATACTTTAACAGGGGATAACCTGGAGAATACCGGCGTAGAGCCCGACATTCATGTGCAGGAGCAACCTGCTGACGTCGGACTGAATATCGACAGACAGCTTGAAGCGGCGGCGGAAACAATCATGGGTCTGATCTGAATTGAGAAATTGTTAATTAAGGGGTTTGCCAGATCGGTTTTTCAAAGTATTGTTGCCGCACGTTGAACAGGAGACCAATTTTGCTCAATTGATAACCGAAGGGAGAGTTGAATGAAAAGGACTGTTGTGACCATGCCCGGAGACGGCATTGGAGGCGCAGTACTTGATGAAGCTCTGAAAGTGTTGGATGCTGCCGGATTTGAAGCTGAATACGTGCATGCCGATATAGGCTGGGAATTCTGGAAGAAGGAAGGCAATCCGCTTCCGGACAGAACGATAGACCTGCTTGAGAAGCACAGGATAGCTCTTTTCGGAGCGATTACGTCCAAACCGAAGGATAAAGCTGATGCCGACCTTGATCCTGCACTCAGGGGAAAAGGTCTTGTTTACTACAGTCCTATCGTGGCAATGCGCCAGCATTTCGATCTGGATATCTGCACACGTCCATGCAAGGCTTTCAAGGGCAATCCGCTCAATTTCATCCGTAGAGGGCCCGGAGAAACTATCGAGGAACCCCTTGTTGACGCGGTGATCTTCCGTCAGAATACCGAAGGGCTCTACGGCGGTGTCGAGTGGACGAATCCACCTGATGATGTGTATGAAACACTTATGACACATCCGAAATTCAAAAAGAATTTCGCTGATGTCCCAAGGGAAGATCTTGCCGTCTCGACAAGAATATTCTCAAGAAACGCATGCAGAAGGATTCTCAGAAGCGCTTTCGAGTACGCTGACAGATTCGGATATAAGAGTGTAACGATCTGTGAAAAACCGAACGTTATCCGCGAAACCAGCGGAATGATGCGTGAAGAGGGAAGAAAAATTTCGAAGGATTTCCCCAACATCGACCTCTGGGAAACCAACATTGACGCACAGATGATGTGGCTCACGAAGAACCCCGAGGATTACGGCGTGCTGGTTTCAGGAAACATGTTCGGTGACATAGTTTCCGATGGCTTCGCGGGGCTGGTGGGCGGACTGGGTTTCGCATGCAGCGCGAACATCGGTGATGAAGTCGCGGTATTCGAACCTACACATGGTTCAGCACCCAAATACGCCGATTACGAAGTATCTATCGTCAACCCGATAGCAATGGTTCTCTCAGCATGCATGATGCTCGATCACATAGGGGAGACCGAAAAGGCTTCTTTGATAAGAAAAGCTGTTGAAACTGTCATCGCGGAAGGCAAGGTTCGCAGTTACGATATGCTGAAGCTCAAGGGCTCTCAGGATGTGCTTGAGCAGGGAGCTGCCAGTACATCACAGATGGGTGATGCCATTATCGAAGCCATGGAGAGGAACTGACCATCGTGCGAAATCGTATTGAAAAGCTTTTCGAAAAGCAGCTCGAGAAAATTGACAATCCCGAACTGAAACGGAAAACAGTTGATATCTGGGTAACCGCTGCGGAGGAGGGGAGATGGAATCCTGATGATCTGGAAAAAATACCATTCACACTCCTTACCGAGACACACGGCATCAACCTGATTCAGCATACTATAGCCGTTACCGAGGGCGCTATTGGCCTGGCGGATGCGATACAGTCCGCCTGCGATACGCCTTTTGAGATTGACAGGGATTTTCTTGTTGCCGGGGGCCTTCTGCACGATGTCGGAAAACTGCTGGAAATCGAGAAGACCGATGACGGTTACATCAAGGGTCACCACGGAAAGCATGCCAGACATCCGATCTCAGGTGCCATTCTGGCGGCAAAATTCGATATGCCGCTCGAGATAATCAACATTATAGGGTGCCACGCGAAGGAGGGAGAAGGCCGTCCACAGAGGGTTGAAACAGTACTTATTCACCAGGCGGACTTCGCCACCTTCAACCCCATGGTCATGCTCCAGAAAGGGCTACTGATAACATAGTGTTCGGGGACATGCAGGCTCTGCTGCATGTCCCCAAGACATCATTAAATCAGAAAACTGTTTTGGACAATATTTGAATTAGGCAATATTATATGTATATTAATGAATTATACATACCTTCTCGTAATAATAAATATCCTCAAATGACGCAACGATTATATACATACCTGCAGGCCAGGAAGAAACAGAGGTTCTCACTTCCTGTGTCTCGTTAACAATAATATCATCAACCGTCCAAATATTCCGACCACACAGATCATAAACTGAAATACTGTAATTCGAACCTGTTGTTGTGGAATTGAAAATGAATTCGAGAGAATTACCATGTACCGGGTTTGAATTCGATAATTTGAAAGGTTCATTTGTATTGTCACACTCAGCAATCAGATCTAATTCCTCTAAGTGTTTTATACTTGTAGTGGAACATTCCTTAGGAAAAACGAAATCCTCTAGCGCGTAGAAGATGTCTGGTCCACTAAACATATATACCCTTAGACTATCATCTGTAGAACTTCCACCCATACCTTGTGCATCATCAGGGAAATCAAGTATTCCAGAAAAATCTCCAGATACTGCGTCAATACAGATTATAAACTCATCATTTCCCTCAGAAGTATAATCCTCCCATGCAACATAGCAGTAATTGCCGGAGTGAGTGCTAACTACTCCACGACACACTGAGTAGGGAAGTGGTGTTCCTCCTGGCCCTGGATATATCATCTTATAAGTATTCGGATAATCAAATGGGATTATATCCCATGTTATATTATCCCCTATTCTTACAGGTCTAACAACATATACTGTATCTGTAGTTACAAAGGAAATTCCATCCATAACCCAAAATCCTGCATAGTATGGACACCATGATTGTCTGGAATTAGACCCAGTATCCGGACCAGTTGTTATTACGAGGCTTTTGAATGAAGTAAACAGGGAATCAAGCTCAACAGCAGACTGGCTAACACCACCACCACCATTGCACGTTTTTCCTACCACTAAAGTTGAAAAGACGCCGCCTACAGTTTTCCACCATCTTGGAATCCCCCAAGAGAAGCTTATATTTCCTGGCTCATATCCGTTACTGAAAGTACCTGCTCTTGTTCTAGGATGAGCTATCGTTAAGGGCAAAGAATCCAGCTCATTACCAGCTAAATCATATGGACCCTCGTAATAATGCGAAGGGTAATCTCCAATTGTAAGAGTTAATTCCCCAGCATAATGACCAGGAAGGGGTACTGTGCTTTCATAACACTGCCAGAATTGACCATCGGAATCTGAAGGTTGAGATCCAAGATGCCAATTCCACTCGGTTGGGTGAAACAGGTACTCTTCGTTGAAGTAATCCTCAATCGAATGCCAAAAAACTTCTTCCTGATTTCCAGCTGTTATCCAAATGTCTCCCAGATAGCCTTCATTAATAGGTTCGGAGTATTTTATAGCAACACCGATCGAAGAGGATGTCTCCGGCAGATTATTCCAAAGTGTATGATTATTGTATGATGTATCCCTATCAGGATAATCCCCTGAAAGCCAATACTCAGTTGCATATCCATATCTGTAAAGTATAACAAAGGGGGTAGGATAGGAATCATCGCTATATACAATTACTGAATCAACATGAGGTACGTAGTTATCAACGATGATTCCTTGAGTAGGTGCTGCTGAATTCCAAACATCACTGGATGGGAGAATTCGAGAAGAGACTATACTATCTCCCTGGCTTACTGCAGTGACTTCAACAGCATATCTACCATCAGGGAATGCAGCATGCTCATTTACGTATGCTTCTTGAACAAGAAAACTGCCACCAATCGAAGGCGATCGCAATCTTGTATCCCATCCTCCAAGGTTAAACTTCTGCGGTGAAGCATTCCAGTCATGACTTAATTGACCGGTCCATATGTTATTAAAACCATTACTGCCTATAGGATCTTTTCCGCAGTTTGTAATCATGTATGAAGTGCCAAAACGCCAATACCAGTCGGTACTCCCAGTACCTTTTGGATCAAAGAAAAGAGCCCTGTAATAAGCAGAGGGTCCAAATGGTATTAAACCATCGAAAGAAACCAGTGTTCTGACACCATAAATACCTTCTGGAAGTGGAGTATAGCTACTATCATTATATGGATCTTGTTTCAGAATATTATGGGAAACGGATCTTACGCCGCAATAGGTTTCAAAAGGAGAACCAACAGGGCGGGAATAAGGGCGTGCAGCTATATCTACTTCTCCATATACTCTATTCTGAAATGCACTTAAAGCCAAAGCACCACCAGGAAAGCTCCCTGGTTCTTCTATCTGATCCATAGTAAACCATAATCCATGATGATTAATATTATCCACATACGGAATATGCCAAAACCCGGTTTCATCATATCCTGAAGGAGCCTGCAGATAATCGAAAGGATTGAAAAGACCAACAAATTCCCTGGTGGGAGGTGGATCTAATTTAGGTACCCAGGATAGATGTATATGTCGCCAGCTATGTGGACCAGATACTGGTTGTGTATGTGTGATCAATTGCTTCGGAGAAATAGGACTACCAAATGAGAATGGTGGATCCCATGGGGTATATATTTTTAAGTGACCTATTCCCCAGCCGTATTCATCAGAAAGCGTATCAAGAAGAAAACACATTTCCCATCCATATACTGGGTTGCCTGCTTCAAACACACCTCCTGAGAATGCCGGAAAATCATTCGGCGCCAATACTGAATCAGCTCCACCCGATGGGTCGTCAAAATCTATACCAGGATGTGGCCCTTCATCTACTACGCACCAGTCCCCGTATCCAATCCAGCATTTTTCATATGTGCCGTTCTCATCATCGGCCATGACGGATTCCAGTGCGGGGGATCAACTATAGGACGATTATCAAGCGTTAAACCGAATAGCACAAGAACTGCAGCAGATACTAATATTCTTATCATTATTCAGCCTCATTGCTGACTGTAATGATATTTACTCCATCTTCTCCCTGATACACAACTCTTGCTTCTGTCATTGACAATGCAAGTGGATAACCAAGAAGGTGATAATCGAAGTTAAAGGAATTTCCAGATGGATAGAAACTTCGTTCATTAGACCTTATAAGTCCTGAAGACCAGATAAGTATTCCATCTGAATCAAGCAGGCATAATCTTGTTATCTGTAAGCACTCCACGTCTTGAGAATGAAATAGAACATAACTGCTATTATTAATGAAATCTGGAAATAGAAAGTACCATCTTCTGGAAGGTGTACACCATATCTCATCATTATCGTCAAACTGATTTGCAGTATCTGTTATCACGAAATTATAGGGACGCCCCCCTGGCTCTAACGGAACAGGTATGGCCATATGCGTGCCGTCGGGAGAGAACGCTATTGTCGAAGCCTGCATACAATCGTAGCGTTCCAATAGAATTCTTCCTGTATTTCCATCTATGATTGTGATTCCATTTCTAGTGAATGATGCTCCAACGAGACTTCCATCTTCTGAAACAGCAAACTGCGTAACGACCGTTCTTTCCCCTGTATCAACTTCCCACAGTCTGTTGCCATTCCAGTCGAATGCAAGAATTTCCCTCGGACGGTCATAGACGTTCTCCATAACAATGATTTCATCTGTTGCTGAAGTACATCTATATCTGAAGTTCGTATCTTCGTATTCCCTGATTGAAGATAATGCTAGATTTTCATCGAAATCAAGGATGTAATCCTTTCCGATTGCTGTAACCGCACCGTTATCTGAAACAGCCATTCCGTTACGCCATCGACCATCTGGAGTAGGATCAAAATACTTCGTTATGTTTCTGTTGATATCCACATAAAGAGCCTGATCCATGTTCATATCAGCTATTCCGTCTCTGACTATTACAAAAAGCCCCCCTCTGGAATAGATAGCTCCGTATGCGCTGAATGGTAGAACTACTTCTAATGGAGCTTCCCAGCCTTCCTGCAATACCACCAGTTTATCACTGCCAACCATAATAACGCGCCACTTTTCACCTTGTTCGGTATCAACGAAAAAAGCCTGGCAGGCAATGTTTCTGGGATCGTTTTCAATAACCGTCACATAATCGTAAGGATCTATTAATACACGTTCAGTAACACTGTAACCCGGAGCAATCCATTCACCCTCAGCGTTATCGAGGATATCTAC
The DNA here is from genome assembly GCA_030594645.1 of Candidatus Aegiribacteria sp. Classification (GTDB taxonomy): domain Bacteria; phylum Fermentibacterota; class Fermentibacteria; order Fermentibacterales; family JCC-6; genus Aegiribacteria. The sequence continues at coordinate 7,692 of JAUVEU010000011.1, read as the reverse complement.
TGATACAGTTGTAGCCACACTTAGTGCAAGATAAATAATGTAATACATTAATAACTCCATTCAAGAAACATTTAGTAATTAAATACCTTAATAAATATAATATCAAACCGCCTACTCAGTCAAGTTATATTTAAATTAAGAATCCTTCATCACATTTCAGCAGCTTGAAGTGTTCTGCAGGTTAATTTGGACACTACTTATTTGTAAGTGCCGCAAGTGGCGTCCGACCCCATATTGACAGGAACTAATTCAATACGTAGAGTGTTTTAACTTACATTCCGCACTTGCGCATGAATAGATTCAGGAATTAATTCCTTAACTAAGTATTGCAGTATCAGTCGATTAGTCTATTCATAGTGAATAGCTCTTTTCTCTGCAAGCGCCATTAGAATCTGCTTTTCCTGTTTATCTATGGCGCGAAGCTGTTTCAAGGCCTCCCTGAATTCTCTGTAATGCTCTCCTGCCCGAAGCATTCGAGACTCGTCATCCTTGCGTACGTATTTGCATCGGCGCTGACCGGTATTTGTATCCCTGAACAGGAACAATACCTGAGGATGCCCCGGTCCCTTTGCACAATGGCAATTCGGGTTGCCGCACTTCCTTCTGATCATGGATACGGTTCCTATCGCAAGTTCATGTTCCCGAGTAAGGCAACGAAGCAGGTGGCGCCTCTCCTGCTGGAGCTTGCGTAAAGAGTCTTGCAGATCTTCTATTGACATTTCCATGTGTCTAGTATACTATATCAACATTATGTATACAAGACGTACCGGTGGAACCCGCTCAGTGAACACTAATGAAGGCCCCGCTGTTCATCGAATCCACCTTGTAGGAGCTCATCCCATCCTCCTGCACTTCATGAACAGGATGGACTTCTTTCGTATCGTACGCTCATGCCTTGCCGGTCCGCACGAGAGATTGCTTGACCACGCCCAGAGCTTATCCATCCTGATACAGAATATCATTCTGTCGCCTGGTCCTCTGTATCGGATAGCAGAGTGGGCGGCTCCCGTAGAGCCTGCCGCTCTTGGTCTCTCCGCAACAGATATAAAAGCGATCAATGATGACAGGATCGCTCGTAGCCTGGATGCCCTTGTCACCATGCGGGCACGAAGTCTCTTTTTCAGAATTGCCCTGCATATTATCAAACAGTTCGAGCTTGACACCCGGCGAATTCACCACGACACCACCACAGTCACCTTCCATGGACGGTACAGGAACTCCAACCGCGAACCACGCATCACTTTCGGAATAAACAAGGATCATCGTCCTGATCTCAGGCAGCTTGTCTTTGGCCTTAACATTGTTGCAGACGGAGCCGTACCGATCTCTCACGAGGTTTACAGCGGTAATCGTACAGATGATACCATTCACAGGAGCAACGTTGACCAACTTCGCAGTATACTTGGACAGGATGACTTCATCTACGTGGCCGACAGCAAGCTGTGTACCCGTAAGAATCTTCAGCATATAGATGATTATGGAGGCAGGTTCGTCACACTGCTTCCCCGCACCCGTTCTGAAGACAAGGACTTCCGGAAGTATTTGCGGGAAGGGGGTCGGGTTCGCTGGCGCAAGATGCTGGTAAACGAGCAGAACAGGCGCGGGAGCGCTCCGGAAGATATTTACTACACTACAGCTGATGGCCCCGGACAGACTGTAGAGGGGTACCGCATTATCTGGTGCCGCAGTTCGCAGAAAATGGAGTTTGATGATAAGGCGAGAGAATCGACAATTCAGAAGGCCGAGGCAGAGCTGTACGATCTCAATGCCCGGCTCAACCGGGGGAAGCTGAAGCAGCGCTCAGCCATCAAAATGAAGATTGATAAGATCCTCCGGCAACGCTGCTGTCAGGGCATCCTGAAGGTCAGGATTGCTTATCAGGTCATCGTTAAAACCAGATACCTTCGTCCTGGCCGTCCCGGGAAAGATGATCCTGTCAGGGAAGTTCGATCCAGGATCTATCGTCTTGAGGTAAATCGGAACAAGGATGCTCTGCGTAATGAGGCCCGTACAGATGGAGTGTTCCCCCTGGTTACGAACCTTAAACGGAATACTTCGAAGAAGGATGTTCTGCTGATTTACAAGTACCAGTCATATGTAGAAAAACGGCACGCTCTTCTGAAGAATGAACTGGAAGTGGCACCAGTTTACATCAAGAAGCCACAGCGTGCAGCAGGTTTGATCCATGCGACGTTCCTTGCAATGACTCTCGATGCTCTCATTGAGCGAACAGTCCGGCAGGAAATGATGCTTGAAGGAATCGAATCGCTTCCAATCCTTCCGGAAGGAAGGCCAACAGGGACACCAACCACTGCTCGTATCCTTGAAATGTTCAGTGATGTGTGCTGGTATGAATTCGAACGCGGAGGAGAAACTGTAACGTTTCCGATCAGTCTTTCCCCGCTCCAGAGGCAACTTCTCAAGCTCCTTGGTATGGACTCCTCAGCGTACGCCTGATATGTTCAAATCTGGTGACTGAAATTATTAAATTTACTTCTCAACAAGTGCGGAATGTAAGTTTTAATATCATGGGTTGAAATATCTTACATATATTATTACTATTCTGTATTAAATTAGTCGGATTTCTAAACGGAGGTTCAGATGTTACGAATACTGCTGGTGCCGATATTGATGATTTCTTTTACTGTCAACGCGGATGTTCTTTACAGGTCGGAAGAATCTTCCGAAACAGCCGAGTATCTCGGGCTGGACAGTGAAGGCATTCTTGTTGAGTTCACTCTTCCGGCGCTGATTGCCGAGGAGGAAAACGTTGGGGATTTCGGCCCCGGAACGGTTCTGAGAATTCCCGGAGAGGGAATGGGCGTGCCTGTGGGAAGTCCGGACCTTCCTATTATCAGAAGAATGGTTCTCATTCCCAGTACCGGTGCTGTTGGACTGGAGATCGTATCTGCGGAATCCTCGCCCCTGGGAATTTTCAGTATTCCTCCATTCCAGGATTACCCTATCAGAAGTGAAGGTCCGGCTCCATACAGGATAAACGGGGATGTCTATTCAAATTCCGATTTCTATCCCTCGCAATCTGTTGTTGTGGAGAGGGTAAGTATCCTTAGGGATATCAGAATCGCGTGGGTGAGATTCTCACCTGTACAGCACAATCCTGTTACGGGAGAGACCATAATAAGTACTAACGTTTCCGTTCGGATCACTGTCGATGGTGTCGGCGAGAACGAGCTGCACAGGCCATTTACGGGTTATACGAGAAGTTTCCTGCCAATCTACAGGAAGGTTCTTGGATTTGAGGAGAATGAGAGTGATGTAATCGATGGTTCTTATCTTGTCATAGGATCGGAAGAAAGCATCGCTTACGCGCAGGATCTTATCGACTGGAAAAGGCAGACAGGTCTGGATGTAGTTTGTGGTTTAGTTCCTGCAATAGGCGGAACATCCACCGAGATAGACGACTGGATCGAAAACGCTTACAGCACATGGTCCAACCCACCGGAATGGATTCTTATTGTCGGCGACGAGACCGTTGTCCCGGCTTATTATTCCAGCGGAACAGAGGCTGATAACCAGTACGGTGTCATCGGAACCGGTTACGACCCCAGCATACATGTTGGAAGGATCTGCGGTAATATGGAGACACTGCTGTATCAGTGCTGGAAGATCGAAAGCTATGAGAATGATCCCTACCAGCCTGCCTCGAGCTGGTTCCAGCATGCAATAAGCATCGGTTCATACTCCACCAGTACCCCGAACGATCCCTGGATGGCCTGGAGGTTTTACGAAATCTTTATGACACATGGTATGCCAACCACTCTATACACTCAAAACGGTGATTACGGCGGTATCATTCCAACAAAAGCTCATATTACCGACGAGGTCAACAGCGGGCTTTCGCTCCTCAGCTACATTGGACATGGAAGTCATACAGCCTGGGGAACCACCGGTTTCAGCAACAGCGATGTCGCTGCATTGTCAAACGGCCGCAGACTTCCCTGGATAAGTTCTATTGCATGTTATAACTGCGAATTCGATTACGGTTACCCGTGTTACGGTGAAGCATGGATGATAGAAGGGAGCGTTTCCGAACCAGGGGGCGCCATCGGCTTTATGGGGGCAACGAAGGGCAGCCCGATCGGTCCAACCGATTCTCTGGAATTGTACCAGTACAGGGGATACTTTGAAGAGGAATTGTACAATATGGGAGCAGCCTTCGATTACGGCAAGATAATGGCTTTTTACTACACCGGAAACTCAGGCAACAGTGATATGCATATGATAATGGGCTGTCCCGAATTCGATATATTTACTGAAACATCACCGCTTGTCTATCTTGACGCGAATCACTGGGAGAACATACAGACCGGGCCCTTCGGTGTGATCGTGACGGCAGCAGGTTCTCCTGTCAAGGGTGCGATGGTTGGTATCGTGCAGGATACTGTTCTGCTTCAAAGCGGCTATACTGATGGTTCAGGCCTCGTAACGCTTGACATACCGGCAATTCCAACTTCTGAAGATGTTACGATCACATGCACATTCCATAACCGTTATCCTTACGTTGGTTCAGCATTTGTCGCTACGGGAATAGAGGATGGACCGGACGCGGTATATGATTTCTCGCTTGCCGCTCCAGGCCCTAATCCGTTTGCCGTATCCTCGGTATTCTCTTACACTCTTGCTTCTTCCGGGGCAGCATCACTTGATATTTACGATGTTTCAGGAAGGATCGTACGGAGTCTGGCTTCAGGGGAGCATCTCTCCGGCACCCACTCCGTTACATGGGCAGGAGACAATGCAAACGGATCACCTGTTCCTGGCGGGATCTACCTTCTGAGGCTCACTTCAGGAGGAGAAACCGCTGTTCGATCCTGCGTGATTGTCAGGTAGCAGCAGGGGACACCCAACGAGCCAAGTTAATAGGGGACATGCAGGCTCTGCTGCGTGTCCCCCCAAAACCATCATTGAATCAGAAAGCCGTACCGGGCACCACTTATTTGTAAGTGCCGCAAGTGACGTCCGACCACATATTTATTATTAAACAAGTACGGTTTCAAAATGGAGGTTAAAATGTTACGATTATTTCTGATCCCGATGCTGATAATTACGTTATCTGTCAATGCAGATGCTCTTTACCGGTCTGAAGAATCTTCCGAAACAGCCGAGTATATCGGATTGGACAGCGAAGGAATTCTGGTTGAATTCACTCTTCCCGCCCTGATACAGGAAAGCATCTCTCTGCCTGGTTTTCCCGACGGAACTGTTCTGCGGGTTCCATCTGAAGGTATCGGTATGCCCTATGGCGCTCCCGACCTTCCCGTTATTCGAAGAATGGTTATGGTCCCGAATACAGGCGATGTAAGAGCAGAAATAGTATCCTCCGAATCCTCTCCTCTAGGTATCTACAGTATTCCTCCTGCCCAGCCTTCACCAATGAGAAGCGGGGAAGTTTTCCCCTTCAGGATAGATGAGGATATCTATTCCGCTTCTGAGTTCTATCCCGCCATGTCCGTTGAGGTTGAGAGTGTCATAATTCTCAGGGATATAAGGGTTGCATGGGTTCGATTCTGTCCTGTTCAGTACAATCCTGTTACAGGTGAGACAACTATTACAACGAATGTTACGATACGTTTAATTGCGGAAGGAATCGGCGAAAACGAGCTTCAAACGGAAAGTACAGGTATTACCCGCAGTTTTCTTCCATTATACGAGAATGTTCTGGGGTTTGAAAATGATGGCAGTGATGCTATTAACGGATCATATCTTGTAATCGGTACCGAGGAGAGCATTGGATATGCCCAGGATCTTATTAATTGGAATCGCCAGAGGGGCTATAAGATCATGTATGGTGTTGTGCCGGATATCGGAAGTACTGCATCAGAGATTGACACCTGGATAGAAACCGCTTTCTCAAGCCCAAACCCGCCCGAGTGGCTTCTTATCATGGGTGATCATAACATAGTTCCCACACCTGATTACAGCGGTCATGCAGCTGATAATCTTTATGGTGTCATAGGTACCGGAACCAGTATTCCTTCCATTCACTACGGAAGGATTACCGGTGCTGACGCGGACGATCTTCCATACATTATTTCGAAGATATATGAATATGCGAGTGATCCATACCAGCCGCTGCAGAGCTGGTTTCAGAAAGCCATCAGCATTGGAGATACAGGTTCGCTCGATCCGGAGCATTCCTGGGACTACGTGGAGATCTTCATGGCTGCAGGAATGACTGTTGACTACTTCTGTTACGACGGGGGAATGGATCCCACCACCACGAATGTTTTCAACTCGATTGAAGTGGGGAAATCACTGGTCAGTTTTATCGGCCATGGAAGCATGACATCCTGGAGTGCTCCTTCCTGCGGAAACATCAGTGATGTCCAGGGTTTGAACAACGGGAGAATGCTTCCGTGGATCAATTCAATAGCTTGTTCTAACGGCCAGTTCGATGCGGGTTACTGCTTTGCTGAAGCCTGGATGGGTGAGGGTGAGATCGGCAGTCCGAAAGGTGCTGTGGGAATAATGGCCGCGACAACAGGCAGCCCTTTCGGACAAACCGATTCACTGGCCATAAACACATTCCGAGGTTACTTTGAGGAGAATCTCTGGCACATGGGAGCTGCTGTGGATTACGGCAAGATGAAGGTAGAAGAACACTACGGCGAAGCTGCCTATAACAGTAACCATATGCATATGATCTTCGGCTGCCCCGAATTCGATATCTTCACTGAAACATCACCGCTTGTCTATCTTGACGCGGATCACTGGACGAACATACAGCCAGGCCCATTCAATGTGACCGTGACAGCGGCGGGTTCTCCGGTAGAGGGTGCGATGGTCGGTATCGTGCAGGATACTGTTCTGCTTCAAAGCGGCTATACTGATGGTTCAGGCCTCGTGACGCTTGACATACCGGCAATTCCGACTTCTGAGGATGTCACGATTACATGCACATTCCATAACCGTTATCCCTCCGTGAGTTCCGCGTCTGTTACTACTGGAATAGAGGATGGCCCGGACGCGGTGTATGATTTCTCGCTTGCCGCTCCAGGTCCTAACCCGTTTGCCGTATCCTCAGTATTCTCTTACACTCTTGCTTCTTCCGGAACAGCATCACTTGATATTTACGATGTTTCAGGAAGGATCGTAAGGAGTCTGGCTTCAGGGGAGCATCTCTCCGGCACCCACTCCGTAACATGGGCAGGAGATAATGCAAACGGATCACCTGTTCCTGGCGGGATCTACCTTCTGAGGCTCACTTCAGGGGGAGATACTGCCGTTCGATCCTGCGTGGTCATCAGATAGCACCATACGGGGACACGCAGTCTCTGCTGCGTGTCCCCACCAAAACGGTCTCTCCGGTGGGTGTTCCTCAAAACACAAGCCACCATTTAGTATCCATTAAATTGTATCTATCGCAGTTCTTGTGCTATTCGGTTTAACACTTGATAATCATCCTATAGTTGATCCTCCGCACTGGGACCCGTCCTGGCCGATGTTTGAGAACGGCACATATGAAAAATGCCGGATTGGATACGGGGACTGGTGCCTAGTAGATGAGGGTTCACAATCAGGTTTTGATTTTGACGACCCTCCAACAGTTTTTGCGAAACCGGAAGACCCTGAGAGCTGCGAAGCATCAATCTCGCAAGAGGTTGCCTAAACGGTTGCTTGGACGTATATTTAAAAGTACGGAAGGAGGTTGTATTCTATCTATGAAAATAC
>JAUVEU010000141.1 GCA_030594645.1 Candidatus Aegiribacteria sp. | reverse complement strand
CTCTACTATATTATTTGCAATTTCTATTCTATGCAACTGTTCTGGAACTGCAGTTCCAAAAGTATGGAAATTAACACCTGCATCCATTTCGGGAGAAGGATACAGATTTATAGGATCCTCATTTGAGAACTTGATAAATCACGATCTGCTTGCGGAACGTATATGAATTCTGCCGGTCGAGACAGATATTATTGATCATAGACTTAGATGGCTAAATGCAACCATCAATGAGCTTACTTAGTCATGAGATCAAATTTGAATTAAGAAAGTAAGATTGATATGGATTTGGATTCGATTCCAATCCCATCAGACAGTTGATTGCCCAGCTTAAGCACTACTAAGATAATGACGTATTGAGGTGTTAATATCATGCTGTAAAGGTTTTCCGCAGCTCAGCAAATCTTATGATCCAATCCAGGAATGGTTTCCAACTGGAAATCATTAGGGGTACCAGAAAATGGGGACACCGAACATGGTGTCCCCGCTTTCGCTATTGCACTTTGGATTCGGACTTCCGATCAAAGATCGGATTGGTGAGTTTATCCTGAGCGAACGAAGTGAGTCGAAGGAAATCCCGTTTGCGATCGCCCAACGCTTGAGGGTTCGAAAATACTCGGTAACTGATTCATTCAGTCTTCTAGCATCTTCCTCGGTCAATATGTATCCGCACTTCTTCTCCCAGAATACCTGAGTCCTGCTGATTGCAGTGTTCTTGTCGCTGCTCACATCCTGTGCTTCGGTCAAGGCGTTTTGAAACCTGTCCTATCAGGTCCGCGTTCACCAAAGACTTACTTCTCACCTTCATACCTTTCACCCACATGTGGAGTTATCATTTTCATCTCAGGATTAGAGCCATATCCTTTTCTTCCTGAAGCCAACTGCACACAGCCTCATCAACATCTTTTGCATCGAATCTTAGCGGAGCTCCAGTATTGGTTTTCTGAACGCCTATCTGTTCAAGGATCTGGATCAGGTGAGGGAGATCACGTATGAATGGATGGAGTGCTATAATAAACAGCGTCCTCATGACGAACATGGCGGCTTGCCGCCATCGATCTATCGAGAGATGATAACCGGGGAAGTCTCACTCTTTGAGGTGTCCTGATTTAGGGGAAGCTTACGAAGTCTGAAGAGGTTCTTATAACCGATCACGTTACAATCCGGAATCAGAGTAATGATACAGTGTGATGTATGGTAACGTCAAAGTGATACTGTTATGATCAATATAATTACTACATTAGACTGAAATACTTGCTGAATTATTAGCTGATTACTGACTTCCTCATAACCAATTATCAACGCGCACTCTGGAGGAAGGAAGAGATAACCTTTTCATAGGAATATTAATGGAAGCCTGATTGGAGAAACTGATGAGAAGGAAGAAGATCCCCAAGGAAATTGCTGATGAACTCATTTTCAAATCAGACAGAAAATGCTGTGTATGCAAAGAACTAGGGAAGCAGATCCATCATATCGATGGAGATACAGAGAATAGCAATGTCGAGAATCTAGTCTTTCTGTGTTTGAATCATCACGATGAAGTAAGCAAATCTGGGGGAATATCAAGGAATCTATCCCCGGGTCTTCTCAGGAAATACCGATCTCTATTATTTCAATCGGTAATTGAGGAACGGAGAGTCACTCCTTCTGCAAAAGTTGAAGTAAATTCCACGAAGTCGCAAACTGAAGAATCAACCTTCCAACAAGCATATGATGCATCAGTAGTTAGGAGTATACATGATTCATTGTGGACATTGGACTATGAAGACTGGAATACAGTCAGAGAGTGGATCTCTAGACTAGATCAGTATACATATCGGGTGGGAGAAACAGCTGCTCTCTATATACTCGATGCTATGTACGATATCGCTTGCAGAGCGAGAAGAGGAATGCCTGGAACTGTTGCATTAGCAATCAAGAGTGTATGTCGGAGTTATGTATATTCATTGAATACACTTCATGCACCACATGATAGCTGGTCGCTAGAAATGAAACAATTGCTTGATCTTTCAGCGGCAATTGGAGCAGTACTTGCCTATGATGGATCACTTCGACTTAATGATGGTGCTGTTTTTGCTGCCGGTACATCACTGCTTTGGAGAGCATTAAAAGCTGCAATTGAAACAGGAGACATAGACTTCATTGACCGGATTGAGCAGAATTATCAAGTTGCAGTAAATGGAGCGAGTAGATCAAAACTAGAACATTCTCTGGACTTAATACAATTTGAGAAAGCCTATGCGAAATCAGAATCATTCGAACCGATAGTATATCCCATGCCACTCTCAGACCTTCGATGGCTTGTATGGGATTAGAACAAATCAGGAAAGAATCGACTACCTCAACTCAAATACCACGGAGTACCAAATTCCAGGATTTAGAACTCATTCCCATCCATTGTGACAGTTCGAAATACCTCCACCAGGGGGTACCAAAAGGGAGGGAGGTAATTAAATATCTAATTACGTCCGTCCTTTTTTTGGGGTTCTATACTTTCTGCATCATTAAGGCGGGCTCTTTCCATTTTCAGGAACATCAGGATCTGATTCATTTTCAATACTCATCTGTTACCATTCAAATATCTTGATTATATCTATCACAACGTTAGAGATTACTTGTTCGGAATAGGGGGGATTGTGAACCATGGTTATATTTGGAAAAAGAGAAATATCATGTCCTGCAGGTAAATGGACGACTCTGATCTCGAATTTCGGTACAGGTATATCGAAAACATTTACTATAGCATTTCATACGGAATCCCATGGAGAGATATCCGGAGAATTCCTGGAGAAGAAATACACATGGATATTTCCCCAGAGACCTGTTCGAGGAGCGTTAGTACCTCTAATGGAGTTCAATAGGGAATGGATAAACGGGATCTATTCAGTGAAAGTGAAACCTGATATCGATCTGATTGCGGAATTTAAGTAACCTGTTTCCTGATGGATCAAGGAGATTCAAATGGTTGGTAGAATATCAATAGTATTCGCGATTCTATTCATTTCCATATGTGTGTATGCTTTCGATTCAGATGCAATCCGCATGTACGAACTTCGCTCTGAAGTACAGGCAGACCTTTATGCTGGCGATGATGTAGTTTACGAGGGTGAGATACAGAATCTGGATTTCAGGCTTTCGGATTTTCAGGTTGCATCCATGAATGTACATGAACTGATGCTATTGAGAAACGCAGTTTTTGCGAAGTATGGGTATTTATTCCAGAATGAGATAATCTTTAATCATTTTGAGCAGTTCGAATGGTATGTTCCTGGAGAAGAAGATCTCAGTGAATTAATTAACGAAACCGATCAATGGAATATCGATTTGATACTCTATTATGAAGATAGACTGGAATCACCAGAAGCAGAACTCCCGGATGAAGATGAGATCATCGGTTTCTGGCACGGCAGTGAGTGCGTGGGCTCGGGATACTCGGATCGCTTTTTCCTTTTTCCAGATCGAAGGTTCATATTCAGGGAGAGTTCGATGAATGGAGCTGCCAGGCTTCGTGAACTCTCAGGTGAATGGTATCTGGATGGTAGCCACCTGGTGCTTGAAGCAGATTCAGTTGTTTACAATATGGCGGGAGAAATCGTAGAACCCTATGCATCCATGGGTTCAGATTATGTGATTGATTATGGTGAACTCATAAATAGCGAACTTCGTCCTCATAACGTTTTCCGCCTGCCTCTGGAAAGCTATTTTGAAGGCGGTGAACATCCAGATTTCGATTACCCGGTATTGCCTAACATGAGAATAGGTTTCTGCAGGTACTGGCGCATGGCGGCTGATCCCGAGAGCG
>JAUVEU010000133.1 GCA_030594645.1 Candidatus Aegiribacteria sp. | reverse complement strand
AAGAACCTGATAAACCAGTCTATGTTGTATGTTGATCCTTCGAGAACAAGTACCTGACAAATCACCAACCAGCTTTTCAAAAGGTGGGGGAGATCTGAAGAGATCTTCTTCGAGAATTCGAAGAGGTTCTTCCGCTTTTTCTTTAAGACCTGAACTTGAAAGTTTCTTTGCGTCCTTTCTTGCTTGTCTGGTGAATACAAGCTGCCAATTCACCAGTCCAACTCTTTTTCACACTCATCCTCCGGTGTTTTCATACCAGCAAGGATTGATTCTCGCATGCCAGGAATACTGGTAAGGTAGAGAGTTTCCTGGATTGAACGCCAGTCATCTTCACTTATCAGGACTGCTGAATTCCGCTTTCCTGCAATCTGAACAGGCTCATGCGATTGAGCTACCTCATCAAGCAGCTTGTAAAGCCTTTTTCTTGCCTCAGTTACCGTAATATTAGTCATTGCGCACCTCCGTACGTACGTATTATCGTACGCACATCTAATAGTGTCAACACAGCTAAATTGTGTTTCTCGTTCTAGAACCGTATAAACGCAGATACCGCACGGCGTTCCGTTTGAAAACGCCTTACAGTAACTCTCTGGCGGGTCACAGTAAACAATATTCGAACTATTTGCTGTGATTCATTTCGAAAATAACTCTGCATGGGATCCAATGCGCTCGAATATCATTCTTTCCCCGTTAATCTTGTATATCAGGAGCCAATCCGATGCTATATGACATTCCCTGCGATCCTTGTAATTACCGGTAAGTTTATGATCCCGGAAGATGGGGTCAAGAGTTTCCTCAGAAAGAAGGGTTCGGGCAATAAGTTTGAATTGCTCAATATCTCTTCCCTGCTTCTCGGCCCTCTTGATATCCTTTTTGAATTGTTTCGTGTAAGCCGGGGTATACATCAGATCCCAAGCTTATCAAACATATCCTCTGCATCTTCGCAGATAACAATTTCCTCATTCGCATCTGTTACATTGAAGGTTTCCTTGGTCGTTGCATTGGGAATAACCATGTTGAAAGGTAATCCGTTGTTCATCTCTATTTGGCGGTAAAACATCGTTATTGCCTGAGTGGTATTCACTCCAAGGCGATGCAGTATCTCTTCCGCCTTTTCCTTCAATTCAGGTTTGAGCCTTGCTCTTACAGTCGCAGTTTTACTCATGGTAACCTCCTTCACATCAACTGTAGCGCATTTGGGCTACGTTGTCAATCAAATAGATAATCTTAATAAGTGTCGCAAGTGACCAGAAGTGACGCCCGGCCCCATGTGTTGCACTCGAACCGCATAAACGCAAAAACCGCACGGTGTTCCGTTTGAAAACGCCCTGCGGTAACTCTCTGGCGGGCCACACTAGACAATATTCGAACTAATCCACTGTAAGTTATTCTGCTTTTCAGGACCTGGAGAAATGCTTGATTATGAAGGTTCCGATGGAAAAGGAGATTGCTACTAAGATTATGATCAGATGGGTAAACTTAAAGGCAGCCGGAAGGAGTTCTTCCGGATCGGTTCTGGTGAAGTGATGATCAAGGTTAATAATCACGGCGACGGGAAGGTAGTCACTCTTGTTGCTGACAATAAGGATGTAATCTCCCACGCCGGGAGGCTCAATCTCAAAGGGCTCCGATGTTATGTACATGTATGTCAGGGTGTCAACGTCTTCTCCGGTTCCCTTCCATCGACGGTAATCATCCTCATGAAAGAGAATAAGCTCTATCGATGCGGTTCTAGGAAATATCTGAACGTTTCCTCTGAGCAGGGCGTCCTGTGACATCTCCTCTGTTACCTGGAAATTGATGTCCTTGTACTGGGAGAAGGAAAGATCAAACGTATCCTGCTCGATCAGCGAGAATACTTCCGCTGTCATGATATTGAAAAGGAACAGAACCGCAAGTATGAATACCTTCATAAACTCCAAACATTCTTGACGTCAATATTCTGGAATATATGAGAGCCAAATGTTTTTCTGTAAGTGTCGCAAGTGGCGTCCGACCCCAAGCGCATTGGCGGGGGCGTTTACTCTCTGGCGGGCCACACTAGACAATATTCGAACAACTCTAATGCAACAGGCCTTCCCCTACTTACCGAACACGGCGATGTCATCAACCTGGATCCGCGACAGGATATAGTAGCTTAAATTAACCATTTCTACTGAAGGTCCGAGTACGAGGATGCTGTTGAAACAATGGCATTACCAGTATATCCGAGGGAACGGGCAAGGAATTATTCTAAAGATTCCTCGGATGACAACCACTCCAGCGCTGCTTCAAGCACCTCATCACGACCATGTTGCATACCCTCAATGGTAGGCCTGACAACCACATCAGGCAGAATTCCCACCCTCTGCGTTTCACTTTTATCAGGATTATATACTCCAATGCCGGAAAACCTTGTTCGGACACCTCCGGGAAGAGGAACAAACACCACATTGCCATCTGCTCCAGCACTAGGGTTGCCGAATACCCGTGCCTGAGGTGCAAGTCTCCAGGCCATAGCAGTAAACTCGGCTAAACTCTGGGCACCTTCATCAATGAGTATTGCTATTCTGCCTTCGAAAGCAAGAGAATCCCCTCCTCCAGCAGAAGAAGGCTCCGTCCAGATAAAAGTACCGGGATTTCGGTAATCAGGATAAGTAAAGTAAGCAAAAACTGTTTCTTCAAAAATGATGAAATCAGCCATATCATAAATCACGAATCCTCCAGGGTAATCTCGAAGATCAAGAATCAACCTGTCCACTTCTCTCAAATCTTCCTTCATTGCATCCAATTCGTTCCATCTGAGCAAAGCTGCATACACATAAGCGGTTCCATCGTCCATAATTGTGTACGAGCCTTCGCTCAGTGCCGGGGTTTCGGCCAGATCCGAGTTCACCTCCTCCCATTCGACTCTCTGTACCGTCACAACCTGCGTATTATCACCCCTCTGAATTGTGAGAGAAACGGTCTCCGTATTGCCTCTGAGCAGATTACGGCCGAGTCTTTCGAACCGGGAAGCAGCTGTTGATCCGGTTGTATACGGGTACAGTTGCTCTGTCCTCTCCCTGACAGGTCGGCCATCAATGGCAATAATCACATCGCCAAACTCAATACCTGAGGAAAAGGCAGACTCATGGGTGTATCCATCAACGACCCATTGATCTTCAATATAGACCAGACGAAGCGGAATGCATAAATTGCCGTAGAATTCACGGAGTACGTCAGTTTCATCCACGATAATAGCGTGTGAATCGCAAATGGCAACAATAAGTATCTGCAGGGCTAGCTGATAGGATAGTGGAGAATCGGCTGCAATAAATACTGGAATGTATGCCCGTAACACGTCGTCCCAGTCACCATCAATTGCGTAAATGTACGGAAAATAATATTCAATGATTCCCCAGTACCTGTACAGGGCAAGAAGCCTGAACCCCGTGTCCGGGAGAGTCATATCCCCGTACTCGCATTCACTGAAGTAGGAAAAGGGCGTTCCTCTCACATAGTAGTGTTCCTCCTGAAAACGCCCATCGTAAACATTCCAGAGTGCAGCAGCAAGTTCCGGACTTACTTCAGGCCCGCTGATCCAGTCAAGATCCAGGCTCAGACGAATCTCATCAGGTAAAGGAATCGAACATTCATGGACTGAAACCGGTTCAAGATTCTCTATCAGACCAAGGAGTGCCTGCTGTCTTTCATATTCTGTGTCAGCATCAAGCACCGAGGGCAGCACTCGGAACAGAGAATAATCCCAGTTTATATCTCCTCTGCCTATCTGCGGATGGTGATACTTCAGGAATACCCACACTTTTCCTAGAAGATCAAGTGACTCAAGCTGGAAGTCATTCACTTCTGAAAATTCAAGACCCGATCCCGTATCAAACTCATGATCCAGTTCCGCATTGGGCAGAACACGCGGTGAGGCTTCGGAAAGGGGTTTACCGTCCAGCAGGAGTTCGAGGTCATCTACCCATACTGTTCCTGTTCCGTAGAGAAACATACCCAGCTCCAGTTCGCGGCCGAAGCTACTGTTCTCTATGCTTACCTCTAATTGACGCCATTCAGCAGATCCAGGCAGGTTTTCCAAGTAGATGTTTTTCCACAACTCCAGTTTGCCATGCTTATCGTACAGGTACAGATACAGGCCTATTTTGCAGTCGTCGCTCAGATCCCCTGTACGAAACCAGCCACTCAGTGTAATTGCATTTTCCTCATAAGTGAAAGGAATGTATCTGGAAATGTAGCCATAGTCTTCCACCGGTTCCATGCCTATGTAGCTTACTCTGAAAGAGCGTACCCCGCTGTACACTTCCAGAGAATCAGTACATCCAGAATAACCCAGGCCTTCAAATGTCCAGCCAACCGGGATCTGGCTGTCTCCATCCATAACTTCAAAGTCCATATTGTACTGAACAGGTACTTGAACCAGTTCAGCATTGACTACGGTAGTTATCAGTAAAATCAAGAGCATTGTGAGTAACCATTTCCGATATAATTTCATGAATGCACCCCCCATTGACAGCAATTCTCTATTATGATCACAGTGTAATCATTGTTTCAAATCAGTCTCATATATACATAGAATCCGGGGCAGGATAAATGACTAAATTTGATTCTAACTGCGAATCCATTCTCGAACCGCATAAACGCAAAAACCGCAAGGCATTTTGCCCTGCGGGTAACTCTCTGGCGGGCCACAGTAGACAAGATTCGAACAATTTGCTGTGATTCATTTCGAAAATAACTCTGAATGGGAGCCAATACGCTCGAATATCATTCTTTCCCCGTCAATCTTGTATATCAGGAGCCAATCCGATGCTATATGACATTCCCTGCGATCCCTGTAATTACCGGTAAGTTTGTGATCCCGGAAGATGGGATCAAGAACTTCCTCAGAAAGAAGGGTTCGGGCAATAAGTTTGAATTGCTCAATAT
>JAUVEU010000040.1 GCA_030594645.1 Candidatus Aegiribacteria sp. | reverse complement strand
GCACAGATTTGTCCTGTGCAGAATGTCCGGTTGCTGGAAGGTGAGAAACCCACATGGGGTAATAGGTGTGAGCAGTGTTTCGCCTGTTTCCACTGGTGTCCGGAGAAGGCTGTTCAGACAGGCAGGAAAACTGTGGATATGGTCAGGTATCACCACCCTGGAACATCTCTGAAGGATATGATACTACGACAGGAGTAGAGAGCCGGTGGACACGGTGCGGGCACTGTAATTTCTATGTGATGACGTATGAATGGGAGTACAAAGTGGCAGAGAAACTTATACCGGTTCTGCAGATGGATGACAAAGAAGCCCTTGAGGCTGCCGGGAAACACCTTGAGGAGAATGGATACAGAGTTGATGTAGGCCCCTTCTCGGACATTCCAGAGGGGGAATTGCAGGACTGGATGACGCCCGAGAACGGCGGCTACATCTTCTACCTGGAGGAATCTGAGTACGAAGCTGCAATGAACATGCTTGGGGATTTCTTTGGATACACTCCAGATGAGGACTGATATATGGTAACTCATAATTACCGGCAGAATTAGATCAGGATTTGATGGTTTGGAGCATATTTTGAAGATACTTCATTCTGCGGGATATCCGGTTCCCGATGTATTCGCTTTCTCGAGAGATCAATCTCCATTTGGTAAACCGTTCATGATCATGGAGCGAATTACAGGAAAGGGCATGTGGCAAGTACTCTCATCATCTAAAGTGGAACGTCAGATGCAACTCCTTTCGGAATTCTGTCGAGAATTGTGGGTATTCGTACAACAAGATTCCGTGCAAATTGTATGATGACAATGCATAGTGCAATACTATCTTAATGACTAGTATAATTTATTGAAAGTAATATAAACTATATATGATGGAATGAAATATGCTGCTGTAAAGAGTGAAACATACCTAAATGCAGATCAGAGAGGAGTATAATGAATTCACTTCTGAAATTATCTCTATCTATACTAATAATTACTTCAGTATTACAGGGCGATACTTTTTTCAGGACTTACGATGTTGAAGGCGGAACGGAGCATTTCCGCAAGGCTATCGAATTACCTGACGGCGACTTTGCAGGAATGAGAGAACAGTGGGGATCCAGTCCGAATTACAGTGGGCTCATGTTCTTCGATGCAAATGGTGATTCCACAGACTATATCGACGAGATCTATGCAGATGCCTTCTGTCTTACGGAAGATTCCTCTCTGGTCTTCGTTACAGGGACTACATCCTGGAGCCTGCTCTGGGCTAACCTTAATGGCGAGATCCTGGATGAGGTGATCATCCCATATATTCTGACCTACAGTTATGCGGCAGATATAGTTCAGGGAGTGGATGGAGGCTTTTTCCTCTGCGGAGATGAGTATGCGGTCAAGGTTGACGGTTCAGGCGTATACGAGTGGCATTTGTTCCTGGATGAACCTGTTTGCATTGATCTACGGTCCGTAACCCAGATTGAAGACGGGACATTTCTGGCAGGTGGACAGGCATCGGGTATAGGCCCATTGGAATACATCGTTAACATCTCAATTAATGGCATTATCCAATGGGAGTGGTCTCAAGAAGATTCGTGGGGCATATGGGGAGTACAATCTGTTGACGGCGGTTTTGTTGCTGCTTCCAAGGATAACAGAATAACGATGTTCTCAGCCTCGGGAGATACTCTCTGGAACTACAGTTCAGAGCACGGTGATGTTAAATACTACGGAATCACCGTTTCTGGAACTGATATCATTTCGTGCGGAATCAGTGAGAGCGATTCGGTTGCTGTAGTTTCAAGGCTCGATATCAACGGTCTCCTGATCTGGGAACGTGATTACCCTCAGTGCGGTTTCATGAGCATTAAAAGCACTATGGACGGAGGCTTCATTCTGGCAGGCGTATACCCCTTTCCATTCGAAATTGAAACAGCAAGTCTTCTCGTTAAGACTGACTCTGAAGGCTGGTATGAAGGATTGGGGATCGAGCATGAACAGATTGTCTGCAGCCTGGATCTCGATATCTATCCCAATCCAACCTCTGCATACACCATTCTGAATTTCAACCTTGATTCTTCATCATCTCTGAGTCTGTTAGTCTTTGATATTTCAGGCAAGTGCGTGCTGGAATTCCCCGAGACACAGTTCAACCCGGGTAATAATGAAATCCAGATCGAAGGTCTCGGTTCCGGGATCTACTTCTGCAGGGTGATCACTGGAAATTTCACAGCGACACAGCGATTCATTGTGATTGAGTAGTTTCCAGAGCTGTGAAATCCGATATGTTTACTCGGAGCAGATAAAACCAGCAGGAACAACAACAGTCAAATGATTACCAGGCTGTTGAGGACCAGGTCAATCGCGGAATGTCATATCGATAATAATCGTATCCAGCTCAGCTGATATTTGATGCTCGAGTATCTGGTCACCGAGACCTGCATATCAGTGAATAAAGATCAATAGATTGCGGTACTCGGGGAAGGGGAGTACAGTTAATTTCAATTACTTGACACTCTGCTAACTTATTATGATTCTTGAAACATAGGAGGTATCCTATGTGTAGAACAATCCTGCCATTAATAATTTTTGGTTCCTTCACCGTTACATTTGCCGATTCCGTTATCCAGACAGATTGGTCTGGTGGATCCGGTGTGTGGGCACCTGTTACCGACTGGAGCAATCAGTTCTATCTCGCAGACTATATCGATTGGGGAAGTATTCCTGGGGATATAATTCTCCAGATCCCCGCCGGGCATACAGTTGATGAGGACTTCAATGGTGTTGATTGGATCTATTCGGAGGATATAGATGGTGATGGCGATATGGACATCCTCGGTGCTGCTATCAATGCCGACGATATAACCTGGTGGGAGAATACCAACGGCTCAGGTACACTCTGGACAGAGCATACCATTGATGGGGACTACAATGGTGCAAGATGCGTTTACTCGGAGGACATAGATGGTGACGGTGATATGGACGTCCTCGGTGCTCCATGGGAAGACGACCTCAACTGGTGGGAGAACATCGACGGCTCGGGCACATCCTGGATCGAGCATACCATTGATGAGTATTTTCCACAGACTGCAACAGTATACTCCGAAGACATCGATGGTGACGGCGATATGGATGTTATCAGTGCTTCAACATCATCCAATTTGGTCAACTGGTGGGAGAATGAAGATGGTACTGGAACCAACTGGATTGAACATTTGATTGACATGGGTTTTGATTGGGGTTTTTGTATCTACGCAGAGGATGTTAATGGCGATGGTGATATGGATGTCCTTGGTGCTTCTGTAAATGCTGATGACATCATCTGGTGGGAGAATGAAGACGGACTGGGTACATCCTGGATAGAGCATACGGTTGATGATTATTTTTATGCTGTCGGTTTCGTTTACTCGGAGGATATAGATGGTGATGGCGATATGGACGTCCTTGGAGCTTCTTCTCACCTGGACGCAATTGCATGGTGGGAAAATACCAATGGTTCAGGTACATCATGGGTTAAGCATACTGTTGACAGTGACTTCGATGGAGCCTCGTCCGCATACGCAGTGGATATAGATGGTGACGGCGATGTAGATATCATTGGCTCTGCATGGACAGCTGATGAAATTGCCTGGTGGGAGAATACCGATGGCTCGGGTACATCCTGGGTCAAGTATTCCATTGAGGTAGATTTCGATGGTGGCACATCCGTTTACGCGGAGGATTTTAATGGTGATGGTGATATGGATGTTCTTGGTGCTGCTCGGTTCGACGACAAGATCGCCTGGTGGGATTTATCAGAATATTCATCTGAAGGTTCACTGCAATCCACTATCCTCAACACCGGGAGCAACCCGCAATGGGCCAGCATCGACTGGAACAGCTCTGAAACTGCTGGAACGGATCTGTACTTTCAGTACAAGACTTCCAGCGACTATCAGAACATGGGAATCTGGTCCGACCCTATATATGAACCCTGTTTCCTCAGTGGTATGCTGGACAAGTATTTCCAGTACAAAGTTACGATGGAAACAGATGATCCAAACTCTACTCCTACGCTTCATGATATAACTCTGAACTGGGATCCTTACGGCATAGAGGGTAATCCCTGCACTTCGGTGTACTCACTCCCCGGGGTAATACCTAATCCCATCTGCGGAGCTGTCAGCATATGTTTCGGGCTTCCGGAACCTTCTATGGTCAGGATCTCGGTTTTCGATCTGTCAGGTCGGCTCATCAGTGAGATTCATGGAGATGAATACTCCATGGGGTTTCACGATATTCTGATTGGAGACTTATCTCCCGGCATATACTTCTGCAGGATGATCTCCGGAGATTTCACGGCTACACAGCGCTTCGTAGTGATCGAGTAGCGTTCACGAACGTGCCACCCACCAATAAAGTGACAAACGGAATTTTCCGAAGTAAAATCCTGTCGTGATAACCATCGGATATATTAAAGATACTAATCGTGTTGCACGATAATCCAGAGAGGATTATTATCATAAGTATCATTCCTTTGAAAGGAGAACTCACATGAAGAACAACACTGTGAGATTGTTCCCGCTGGTTGTGCTATTTTTGCTTGCTGCTTTTGCCATAGCTGGTTCTGGTCGTTACTACGAAGTTACCATAACACTTACGGATGAACAGGCGAATGCGGTACTGAATTCCAGAAGCGGAGAAGCTGAGATTGAATTCACGAAGGAGCAGTTCGAGATAATTACGGATGTTGTACCCGTGTTCGATTACGAGGTAATAACTCTTATGCCTGAGTTTTTGAGCAGATCACATGCTGTAGTCATTGAGCTTCATATTCCAGATGATTACCCGGGTCCTGAATCTTATATCAGGATGGATCCTCAGCCTTCACCCTGAGCAGACCTGCTTCCAGACTTTCTCAGATCTGATTTCATCTATCGGGAAAGGAACTCCTCGACAGACATGACATTTCTTTCCCGGCCCTGACTTACCCAGATGAAGTAGGTGTCAGGACAGAGTTCAAGAAGAGCTGCAAAACCATCTTCAAGCGATCCTTCGGACTCCATACAAGGTATAGCGTATACAAGCCAGCCATTCGAGCCGGAGAGACTCTGCCAGTCTGGTATCCACAGGTATCCTGTCTGCAGCCCTGTCTGTTCCATGATTTCAGCAGAGCCTGCAGCAGCATCATCCTCGTTCCCTGCAACGGAACATGCAGCCAGCCATCCGGGAGAAAGAAGATCAAGCCGGACAGCTTCAGATTGAATCGTAAGGGTGCCGTTCCCGCTTACTGAAGTTCCTTCCAGATTACCTGAATGATCAGTTTTCATTAACAGGAAAACACTGAAATCATTCAAGGATTGCTGTGCGCTTCCTAAGGCAAGAATTGCTTCATCAAGATATGTTGTACTGTAAAGGAAATCTGTTCCCCCTGTAGTGTATTGCTTTTTCCAGACAGGAGAGCCGTCAAATCCGTACATAGCTAAAACAGCATTACCATCTTCGGTTCCGCCTGATACGACGAAGCCCTCATCAAAAATATCCGCGGATCCTGCTTCAAATTCCGGGGGGAGCTGTATTTCAATCGTTTGGATGGGATTGAACTCCTCATCAAGGCGAAATGCACGAAGGATATTGCCGTAATCCGGAGAATGAATCCATATGGAGTTATCGATGTATTTCATATTTCCCGCAGTTTGAATCATTATTTCAGCAATCGTAACGGGGGGTGAAACAAGACCATTGCTGTTTACCAGCTGCAGAACTGTGCAACTGGAATACTCATCAGCAGACAGAATAAGAAAATCACCGCTGTCAATCTCTACAGCCGATAAAGCAAAACCCGGTATTGCTTCAGGCGGAGTTATCCATTCCTGCTTACCTTCTGAAGAAAGCTTGAGGGCGAATCCTCCTGGAAGCTGAGTGCCGGGACAACCTGTAACCAGAACTCCTCCATCGGAACAGGCGATGATATCGGTGGACATCCAGACTGCTTCGTCGGTTTCCCCAAGGATGTATGTCCAGAGGATATCACCGGAAGAATTCAGTCTGACCACTGCTACATCTGTATTTATCCCCGTTGCTCTTGGCTCAGAATGAAAACAGGCCGCAAAACCGTCCTCCACTGCAACCAGGTCTCCATTGCTTTCAAAAGTCCGGGAGTTTTCCTCAAATTCCAATATGTGTCTGTACCAGAGTGTTTTACCATCCTCGTCCAGACAGATCAGAAAAGGGTTCTCAAAGGGACCGGCAATGGAGATTACAGTGCTGCCGCCTGAAAGCACAACGCCGTTTTGCAGTCCGTAAAACAGATCATCCCCGGTTTCAAGTGTTGTCGACCAGGTATCTGCAGCCATGGAACCGGATATTAAAAGAAGAAGAAAAGAAATACTTTTCATATTCAGGGATTCCAGGTGACACCAAGTGATATAAGGGCAAAAGAATCGGAAATGTCATCGGGGCGTCCGGAGCCGAGAAATACCGAGTCTCTGGCAGAGGAGTACCAGGCAATCCCTCCGTCCAGAATTATATCATCCAGATGAATACCGGTACCAAGTGAAAAACCTAGTATCATGTTGCTTTCTACTTCCTCGTACTTCGGCATGCAAATATTAACAGAACCCTTCAACTCGAACGAGTCTGATGGAAAGGCAAAACCGAAGATTCTAGCATATATGGAGTTTGTTTCACCCGGATCTCCCAGTTCAACCTCTCCTCCCATAGCTCCACGCTTTGCTTCATCAAGATAAAGAAGTCCTCCAAGAGCCAGCCTTGAATCGTATGCATCGCCCTCGGAAGCCCATGAGAGCCCAATAAGCGCGCTTTTCAGGGGAATTTCAATACCGCAATGCCAGCAGAGTTCACTGAAATCCCTTTCCCAGGTGATAAGTGTATCGTTCTCGTGAGCCACTACGTCTGTGTAAGAGGAATCGTAACTGACGCTGCCGAATCTGTATCCAGCGGACAAACCAAGGCTAATCCAGTCGCTCGCGCTGAAAGAAAGTCCCGCAATCGATTCGTACATCCCTCCATTTATGGTTAACTCCCTTATTTCAGTCAAATTGCTTTCATGACCTTGCTCAAATACATAGGTGTAATGATTACCCAGATAGGAGAAATCAGTAACCTTTGCAAAAGCGATTCCAGCGTTGAGTTTGGGATCAAGCTGGAATTTCATGGCTGCGAAGATATTTCCGAGCGTTATCCAGTTATTCGGATGTTCCCCGAGGCTGTCCGAAATTGTTTCATTTCCAATTCCAGGCCCGATTGAGAGTGAGAAGAGTTTTCCCTCTGTTCTGTGAAGCCCTGCGGGATTTGTTAGAAGGCTGGAACCGTCACCAAGGCCAATTGATCTTACTCCCCCGAGGGCGGTGGAGCGTGCGCTGAAACCGGGCACTGGAGAGCCTGATGTATGAGAATTCATGTAGCCGAAACATAGCGCGGAGGAAGCAAACAGAATCAAAGTACATGACAATATTATCATACTTTTCATTATATCTCCTTTTATTGAAAAGCTTAATAGAAATAGATTATTTTATTCATCCCTCCGGATTTGAAGTATTTCAAATACCAAGCGATAAATTCACTTGAAATTAAATTCTGTGGTTTCGTATCTCATGTGTCAAGGGACAGGCAATAAATATTTCGGGAATTCTTGAGTAGAGATATGTGAGTGAAAGTGCCGGCCACCCATTCAAGCGGATGAAATAGGAATTGTGCGTGTTAATAGTTAGGCAGCTCTATTTCATAAAGAGCTGTTCACAAACATTCGTAGTATATGTCCAGTATTTCTGTCCATAAGTTTTTCTGTGAATAGTTCAATCCATTTGATAGAAATACCAATGCTATCTCATCTTCAGGGATATATATCATTACGCCTCTGAATCCATTAATTACTCCATTGTGCCCATATACAACTTTGTTCTGATAAAATACTCTGATAATTCCCATACCATATCCACCGGACTGAATAAGCATATTATGCAAAGAAGTGGAATCTAATAATTCACAATTGAATAAGGCGGAAATAAACGATGCGAGTTCGGAAGATGTTGATACAACAGCGCCTGCGCCGTGTGGAATCGATGAATGCGTTTCAGGAGCGAGAAGCCATTCCCCGTTTATAAGTCGAAAAGATTCGCTTTCATTGTTTTCTGTATTGATTCCGCTGCCGCATGAGGTGTTCGTCAATTCGATTACATCGGAAATCCGTTCCTGAATATTCGTGTTATAACTTTTTCCTGTAATATCTTCTATGATATATCCCAATAAGACATAATTTGTATTGCTGTATTCGGTATCTGTTCCAGGGTCAAATGCCGGGGGATAAGATACTACTATATCCAATATTTCCTGTCTTGTTTTTGGTTGTTCAAAATATCCCAGATAATCCGGATGAGTAGTGAAATCATAGATTCCGCTTTGATGATGCAGCATCATATCAATTGTTATTTCGGGAGCATTTGGAATAATAGAATAATAATCTGACAATAAGTCATCAAAGGAGAGGAAACCTTCCTCGACCAACTGCATTATCAAAACAGCTGTGAACGTTTTGGTAATTGAGCCAATTCTGAAAATCGTGTTTGTATCATTAAGAAACTGGTTTTCTATGTCTCTATATCCATATGCTTTATTGAAAATCCGGTTTCCGTTTATTGTAACACAAACAGTCCCTGTGAATTCATTATCAGCTTCCAAAGAACTTAAATAATTATTCAGAGTAACTGTAAACGTATCAATACTAGAATCATAACTTAAACTGTTCTTCGAAAAACTTAACAGGATAATGAAAATGAGTGAATAGTACATGATTCGCACAATTTTATAACCTTTGACAGTCTGCTGTTCTAAGATACACATAACCTTGAATATGCAGCAGATACTACTAACGGCAAATCGGGTTTCAGTGCTTCATGTCAGGGAAATTTCAATTCCGCCGCCAGATTTATACATTTGATATGCTGCCCGGAATTCCAAACATATGGACACTCATGTAGTACAGCGGAGTTTGAAATATTCGAATTATGCGTTATGTTAGTCTGACATAACGCTACAATTGAAAGGAAATATCAAAAGATGAACAATACGATCTTCACGATTAATAAGCCGGCAAATGAAAAAGTTTACAGTTACGCTGAAGGAAGCCCTGAAAGGGCGGAAATAAAGGAGGAACTGGACAGGCAGGCCTCAGGTGAGATTGAAATACCCCTGATAATAGGAGGCAGGGAAATAAGGACAGGAAATACAGGAAAAGTGGTTATGCCGTGTAATCACCGCCATGTACTTGCTACATATCATAAAGCAGGTGAAAAGGAGGTGAAAGACGCAATTGATGCTGCAATGAGAGCAAGGGAAAAATGGGCAGTACTGTCCTGGGTCGAGAGAGCTTCCATTTCCCTGAAGGCTGCTGATCTCATCGCGGAAAAATACAGGTATGTGATAAATGCCGCGACAATGCTGGGACAGGGGAAGAATGTCTACCAGGCTGAAATAGACGCTGCGGTCGAAACTGTGGATTTCCTCAGGTTCAACGCATGGTTCGCTTCGCAGATCTACAGCGGGCAACCCTCTTCAACTTCGGAACAGATGAACAGAATCGAGTACAGGCCGCTTGAAGGTTTTGTATTTACCGTAAGCCCTTTCAATTTCACCGCAATTGCATCCAACCTTAATATGTCAGTTGCACTGATGGGCAATGTAAGCGTCTGGAAACCGGCAACTACATCACTTCTTTCCAGTTACTATCTGATGAAGATATACCGTGAAGCAGGATTGCCCGACGGTGTGATAAACTTCATTCCAGGCAGGGGGGCAATGATAGGAGAGTTTGTCCTGGCTCATCCCGGTTTTTCAGGTATGCATTTCACGGGTTCCAATGCTACATTCAACAGCCTGTGGAAAAAGGTTGCGAACAATTTGAGCATCTATAGAAATTATCCCAGGCTTGTGGGTGAAACAGGAGGGAAGGATTTCATTTTCGTGCACAAATCCGCTGATCCGGGTGAGGTTGCTACGGCTATTGTGAGGGGAGCCTTTGAATACCAGGGACAGAAATGTTCCGCTGCCTCAAGAGCATACATACCTGAATCCATGTGGAGCGTGGTTTGGGGCACATTGGAGAGCATGATATCGAATATCAAAGTTGGTGATGTCATGGATAATTCTAATTTTATCAATGCTGTCATAGATGAGAAATCCTTTGACAATATCATGGATTACATAGAAATTGCCCGGAAATCTGATTCTGCTGAAATAGTGGCAGGAGGGATTGGTGACAAGACAAAGGGTTATTACATACAGCCTACGGTCATTCTGACGGAAGATCCTGAATTTCTAACAATGCGGGAGGAGATATTCGGTCCGGTAATGACAGTATACGTTTATCCGGATCGGGATTACGAGAAGACTCTGAACATATGTAATGAAACATCACCATACGCATTGACAGGAGCGGTATTCAGCAGGGACAGGTATGCCTTTGTGACTGCGTGCCGTATTCTGCGGTATGCGGCAGGAAATTTCTACATCAACGACAAACCCACCGGAGCTGTAGTGGGGCTTCAGCCCTTCGGAGGAGCAAGAGCATCAGGCACGAATGATAAAGCCGGAGGCCCTCTGAATCTTATCAGGTGGGTGAGCCCCAGAACCATAAAGGAGACGTTCCTGCCGGCAACTGATTTCCGGTATCCATTCATGGATTAATCCGGATAAGACCTGCTGAGAATATCGGACGCGGTTAAGGATGGAAGTGTAAAACCCGGATCAGCTTTTATGGAAATCTTTGGTGAAATCTTTGCCGTAAAGCTTGATCGCACATTCAGGGCATATACCGTGAGAGAACTTTGCTTCTGAATTCTCGGATATATATGACTCGATCTGCTGCCAGTAACCCTCGTCATCCCTGACTTTTTTACAGCTTGCACAGATAGGAAGCAGACCCTGAAGTTTTTTCACGTGAGTGAGTGCGTCACGAAGCTGGCTGTTTATCCTGGAAAGCTCCACGTTCTTCAGACGGTATATCTCAGCTTCCTTTTCTTTCTTCTCGGTTTCAAACTGCACCTGAAGCCTTGCGATCTTCTCCAGGCTTTTTTCATTCAGGTGTTCTTCCAGGGATGTGTTCAGTTCCCTGGAGAACATCAGTGCTTTCTTCAGATCGCCTTTCTTCTCAAATAGATTCGTTATTTTCCCCAGACACAGGATCTCATAGTCCTTTACTTCAAGCTCCCTTGTTATTGAAAGACCCCTCTCTGCGTATTCAATCGCTTCATCGAGTTGTCCAAGATGAGTGAGTGCTCCACCCGCTAAGCAGCAGGAATAGGCGATTCCCCTTCTGTTGCCAAGTTCCTCATACAGTTCAAGACTTCTGATGTAGTAGTCAAGAGCCGTCTGGAATTCAGCTAGATCTTCATGAAGACTTCCAAGGTTGCCAAGAGTACCGGCTTTCTGCTTTTTTTCTTCAATCTTTTCAGAGAGATCAAGTGCTTTCAGGAAGAATTCCCTGGCTTTTTCAAATTCTCTCTTCTTACCGAAAACAGCACCGATGTTGTTATAGAGAGATACAAGATTTGTATGGTTAGATGATTTTTCCCATACTGATTCTGCATGTTTGTAGAATGAGAGGGCCAGATCAAGCCGATTAACAGTAGCGTAGCATGCCCCAATGTTGAAGTAGAAACTTGCGAGTTCCTCACTGTCGGCATCACTTTTTTGCATTTCCTTGAGAGCTGTATGGTAATGCTCAAGGGCTTTATCAATCAGGCCCTGGACCAGAAATATGTTAGCCAGTTTACTGTGAACAGATGCGATACCATGCTTGTCCTCAAGCTTTTCATAGATATCCATCGCACTACGGCAATGAGACAGCGCTTCATCGAAATTCCCCGCCTCGAGATGAAATACTCCCAGTACCATATTGCTTCTAGCCTGTTCATTTATGATTCCAAGTTTTTTGGCGAGATCATAAGCTTCAAGGGCATAGGTTTCGGATCTATGGGGATCTGAATGGAGACAGGCGTAAGCAATCCTGTTAAGAGCGCAGAGAAGGCCCGGATTATCAGTATGAGACCTCAGTTTTCTGATTTCTTTTTCCAGTGCTGTTATTTCCTTATTCGGCATTCAATGTACTCCAGACTTTAATAAGTATCTGATATAACGATACAATATATCATCATAATAATTTTAAAAATATATACTCGCATAAGACCTTAAAGTGCAACCGAGAATACCTTTGACATTTCGATTCATTCAGGGAAAACTCAGGTTGAACAAACATACTATCAGCCAGTTCTGTAATGGTCAGGTTTACATGAGAATCACGCAGTTATAGACTTAAGCATTATTATTCAAACAAGGAGGGGAAAAATGCGAATTCTTATCTTGACCGTTCTTATGCTATGTGCCGGAAGCGTTGCCGCTTTCGGGGTACCCGGTGTTCCAGATGCACCTGATGTTCCGGATGCTGATATTCCTGAATTTGAAATTCCAGGTCTTGAAATACTTGACAGCATCAATCTGCAACTCGAAGAACTGATTGCTGCGACTGATTCACTTGAATGGCTTATACCCGAACTGTCCGCCCTTGAGGAGGTTTCTGTAAAACTCGAGGAACTCAGAGATACAGATCCTGATGTCATTGGGCTTCAGGCTGAGATAGATGCCCTCAGAGGTGAACTGGTTGAAGCAAGATCGGAGATACAGGCAGTAAGCAACAGCATCAATAATGAGATTGGTGAAGTAAAAGCATCGATAGATACATTCCGTGAGGGACTTCCGACACTGGAATAGAATTAAGAGGAACCGTTTTAAAAGGAATTGCCAGGAGAGAGCGGCGGGTGCCTGAAGCACGCGCCGCTCTCAGAGTAATTACCGCATGATGGTTATTCTTCTGATAACCATTTTCTCACCCTGGCTGAGCCGCAGGAAATATATGCCGGTGGACAGGGAGGTTACATCCCAGGAAAAGGATTCAGTGCTGCAGAGGTATCCTTCAAAGGGAGAGTCCACGAGCCTGCCGCTCAAGTCGAATACATCAAGTTTTGCATATCCTTCATTGCCCTGGAGAGTTACTGCACCTGTGGAAGCGAAAGGGTTTGGCAGAAGTATCTGAAGCTCTTCGTCTGCGCAGCTGGATGATGGCCGGGTCATTCCAGTGCCTCCTTCATTTGCATCACCGGGAGAGGCTATTGAGAGAACTTCCCATTCACCTGTGCCATCCGGCCAGAGTCCGTAACTTTTATCCGCATCGAGTTCGGGGAAGGTCACTTCATCGATGACTACAGAGGAGTCGAGAAGGTAAACTTCTTCTCCATCAGAATCAAGTTTGAAATCAGCGTGCATGCTGCCCTGTTCAGGATCGTCGTCAGCCCAGACAATGAAGTGATCTCCAGGCTGAATGATCGTGTCAGGGAAAGCGAATTTGAATGGCTCCGCCATATTATCGGTAAGAAAGAAACCTGAAAGGCTGATGTTTTCCATACTGGTATTCGTTATTTCGATCCAGTCGTCGAATTCACCGAAATTATCTGATATGGTTGTATCGTTCTTCGCCATCAGTTCATTGAGCAGGAGCCCTTCCACAGGGTTCCAGGTTCCCAGAACGCCAGCAAGGTAATCGTGCCGGTTCCTGATGAATGTTTCCAGAGCGGGAGCAAAGGATCCCGGACCGATAGGTATATCGACTGTCATTGCATTCTCGAACTGATCAGGAGAGAAAAGGCTCATGGGAGGCTGCTCTGCATACACATGATCCCTTATGAGATCGCGAAGCTCTTCCATCCTTGCTACAAGGATATCCTGATGCGCAATACCGGCCATCAACCGTTGGATGTGCCCGGTGTATACGGCTTCGTATTGCTCAAAATACCAGAGAACTGTGCCGAGCGGCCTGTACTCGGAGGGGGAAGGGGAAAGCCAGAAAGGATCAAGGGTCTGGCGGTCAACAATAGAGAGTCCCCATGAATTGAAGATGCCCCATGCTTCATTCACATCCCAGTTGCTGAAGACGAAGAGGTTATCCCGATCCCTCTGATAGAGATAGTAATTACCGCATCGTCCTGAGTAGCTGTCCAGGTTCACTGTCAGGTTGTCGACTGCCAGAAGGGCAAGAGCCGTGTTAATATCCATGATTTTCGAGAGTGTATCGGGCAGGTATTCGTAAGGAGTGTTGTTCAGATCGACGGTCAGTCCGATGAGAGAGCTCCAGTCATTCTCTTCCTCATTTGTCTTCAGTTCATATTCCGTATAGTAGATATCCTGGTATTCCCCGAGGTATTCGAGAGAACCATGTTCGTCACCCTTCCAGAGATTTCCATCTTCGCCTGAGCCAAAACGATCCTCTATAAAACTGCTGTTGTACTGTTCTACAACCGTATAAAGGCCCCAGTAAGTATCGTTGATGTAAAGGGCGACAAAGTTGCTTCTGACTGTGGGCAATCCGGCTTCGTCGCAGATTTCGTAGCAGCAGCGTTCCCTGACAAAGCTGGGATCATGGAAATTGCAGTTAAGATTGATTTTTGTAAGCCCGAAAAACTCCTGATCTTCTACGAATACATCGAAATCCAGTTTGAATGATTTCTTCATTGAAGGATTGCTTAGATAGCTTGAGCCGCCCTTGAAGCGGACTCCAATAAAGTCAAAGTGTGTATCCTCCCAGTCAAATGATGCTTCCAGATATATACCATCCGGATAATTCTCCTCAAGAATATCCCACCAGTCTTCCGCATAGAAATCAAGATGAATTTCGTGTACGGCATCGCCGTCGAACAGCGGGTGAGATGGAGGATTGAAGTCCGCGAATGCCATGCCGTGAAACAGGGTGGAGAGCATGCTGAAAGTTATCAGAACTCTGTGAAACATTGAAAACCTCCCTTTTCTGAGGGAAATATTTCAATCGCTGATAACAGAAGTCTTAATACTTTGTAACAGAATGTAACAGAAGCAGTGAAATATGTGTTTCCTGATCCATAGCGGAACCTGACGAAAGTAACGGTGTTTGATTAAAGTGGTTTACTTATAGACAATTGAGCAGATGACGGTTATTTGTTAAAGAGATGATTTGCTGTTTGCATTGAATGAGAGGTTGGTTAATTATGAGACTTAAAGCGAATGTGAAAATGTATATGTCCGCGTTGCTGT
Source organism: Candidatus Aegiribacteria sp. (assembly GCA_030594645.1). Lineage (GTDB taxonomy): Bacteria > Fermentibacterota > Fermentibacteria > Fermentibacterales > JCC-6 > Aegiribacteria. Next base: position 10,881 of record JAUVEU010000040.1, on the reverse strand, counting down.
TTCTTGTGCTGATTATGTCAGCACATTCCGCAGAGGGACATTATGAATCTGAGGACGATATTATCGAGATAATGTTCAGAAAGGATGCTGCTGTAAGGCTCAGAGACGGTGAACCGCTTGACCTGTCCGATGCGGGATCAATGGATGGTGTTCAGGAAATACTTTCGCTGACAGACGGTTTTGTATGGGAACGGATAACTTCAGTATCCGAAGAAGAACTTGATGCGATGGAAACAAATGGCGAGGACAGAACAGGAGAAGATCTTTACAATCTGAATAATATCTACAGATTGCGTTTTGAAGGGGACATTGATATCTGGGAATTATCAAATATGCTGGAGGATCTTCCGGGTATCATCCTCGCAAGACCGGTACCTCTCCCGCAGCCACCACCGACTCCGGATTACCAGGGGCATCAGGGATATCTGAAAGCAGCTTCTTTCACTCCTACAGGAATCGATGCCCTGTATGCCTGGACACAGCCTGGAGGTAACGGAGCAGGCGTGACTGTCTGTGATCTGGAGTACAGCTGGAACTACAATCATCAGGATATAACAAAGGCATCAGGATCGCAGATAAATTCGGGTGTTCAGGATCCATTTTCTGACAATAATCATGGTACGGCCGTTATAGGGGAGATGGTATCTGATTTTAACGGGTGGGGTACAACAGGCATCTGTCATGGAGCATCGCTGAAAACATGTGGAACTTACTATGGTGCTCCAACCTGGAATGTACCGGGAGCAATGACAGTAGCTATCTCGAATCTTTCCGCTGGAGACGTGATCCTTCTTGAGCAGCAGTGGGAGTACGTTCCAGGCTCACAGGACTTCGTGCCAATTGAGTGGTGGCTTAATTATTCACCTAACTCGCAGACATTCAACGGAGTTTACGCTGCTATTCAGACAGCAGTCGCAAATGGAATACATGTTGTTGAAGCCGGGGGTAACGCTGTTAACGGCGGCGGCGTTAACATGGATGCGATGAACTGGTTCGGCGACTGCGGATCCATGATTGTGGGAGCCGGAGGTGTCTATCCGGGTGGACCGTGGCCTGCAGGGAATCGTCAGAGGCTTGCATTCTCCAACTACGGGAGCAGATTCACATGCCAGGGATGGGGTGAGGATGTCGTTACAACCGGTTATGGGACCCTGTGGAACTCTGAGGGAGTTAATCGCTACTACGCTTCGGGATTCTCAGGAACCTCAAGCGCTTCACCTATGGTAGCGGGTGCGGCAGCGGATTGCGTAGGTTTCTGGGTCGCTAACGGAAATCCCGCAGGTACTCTGACGCCTTCGATGTTAAGATATACTCTGGCCTCTACAGGATCCCCTCAGTTGTATCCGCCAACAGGCAACATAGGACCCCTGCCGAATATTATGGGTGCGTTCGGATATCTTGTAACTGTTGGAATAGAAGGTACAGTTGAAACTGAACTTCCGTACTCCATGAATGTTTCTCCGAATCCATCATCCGGAAATGTTACATTCAACATATATGGAGACTCGGATATCGCTGTTGAACACATTGTAATTTATGATATTTCCGGACGCATCATTTTCGATCTGAGCAATTCTTCAGCGCAGGAGGGAAATCAGAACTCACTGGAGTGGAACTGCTGCGATATGAATGGAAGGCGGATAAATTCCGGAATGTATCTGATCAGTGCGGAAACTGAGTATGGATCTGTAACAGTTCCATTCATAATTCTTGATTGATAGCAGCGACAGTTACATAATTCAGGTATAAGTTACGGGTTGCATTTAACAGCCTTATGATGCAGGATTGAACTGCTTGTTTTTCAATTCAGCCGGGGGGATTTTATGGGCGGCTTCTTTGGTGTTGTTTCAAAAAATAGTTGTACTGAAGATTTATTCTATGGAACTGATTATCACTCACACCTCGGGACGATGAGGGGTGGAATGGCTGTAAGAAGCCATGAGGGTATCCACAGAGTGATTCATGATATTTCAAACGCACAGTTCCGTTCCAAATTCGAGGATGATCTTTCTGAAATGGAAGGATGGATGGGCATTGGAGTGATCAGCGATTTTGAAGATCAGCCTCTGATAATCGGCTCGCATCTGGGGAAATACGCAATCGTAACTGTAGGCGTGATCAATAATATAGATGAACTGGTCAGCAAAGTATTTGAAAAGAGAGCAGGACACTTTTCAGAGATGTCAGGTGCGGAGATTAATCCTACTGAAGTTGTTGCTATGCTTATAAATCAGGAGGAGTCATTCACAGCCGGACTAAGTCACGCTCAGGAAGAAATAGAAGGTTCCTGTTCCATACTGCTTCTCACAGGTGAAGGGATTTATGCGTCGAGGGACAAACTCGGCAGAACTCCCATATCTGTTGGTAAAAAAAGTGACGCCATGTCAGTTACTTTCGAAACATGTACATTCCCCAATCTTGAATATGAATATGTTCACAATCTGGGTCCGGGAGAGATAGTTCTAATAAAAGAGGACGGGTTTGAGCAGAAAAAGGAACCGGGAGAAAGAATGCAGATATGTTCTTTTCTCTGGGTCTATTACGGTTATCCGGCTTCAAATTACGAGGGAATCAATGTAGAGGATGTCCGCAACAGATGCGGTGAATGCCTGGCAAAAAGAGATGATGTGGAGGTTGATCTGGTAGCAGGTATACCCGATTCGGGTACAGGTCATGCTGTAGGATACGCAAACTATTCCGGTGTTCCGTATAGACGCCCTTTTGTCAAGTATACGCCAACCTGGCCGCGCAGTTTTATGCCGCAGGATCAGAAAGTGAGAGATATCGTAGCGAGAATGAAACTTATTCCCATTAGAGAACTGATACAGGATAAAAGACTTCTTTTCTGTGAGGATTCAATCGTAAGAGGTACTCAGCTGCAGGATACCGTTAAGCGGATATTTGACGCCGGAGCAGCAGAAATACATATGAGGCCGGCGTGTCCACCACTTGTATTCGGATGTAAGTTCCTTAATTTTTCTCGCTCAAGATCCGTGCTTGATCTGGCGGGAAGAAAAGCGATAAAGGAACTTGAGGGTTCAGGAGATATGGTACCGGATGAGTACATCGATATAAACTCTGATAAATATGCTGAAATGGTTGAAAGAATCAGGAGGAGGCTCGGTCTGACTTCGCTTTCATACCAGAGACTTGATGACCTTGTAGAGGCGATAGGGATTCCAAAGGAAAAACTGTGCACGTACTGCTTCGATGGCAGCGAGTAACGGAATCATAAGGGAGTTGTTTTGGAAATAGAAGTAAGAAAACCGGATACAACCGAGATTGAGGAAATGAAAGTGTTTTCATGGCCGATCTGGACATGCGAAACATCCGAATTCGATTGGTTTTATGATATGCGTGAAACATGTTATATCCTTGAAGGAAGCGTAACCGTAACAACTGATTCAGAAAGTGTTTCTTTCGGCGCAGGTGATCTTGTAATATTTCCTGAGGGATTGTCCTGCAGATGGAAGATTCATGAGGATGTACGGAAACACTATAAATTCGGCTGAGAATGGAGATAGTTCTGGTACACGGACATACAATAACATTATCTACAAAGGGATTTTCCGATATCATCAATATTACAGATAATGTTGAGTCAGCGATAGGAGCATCCGGAATAGCGGATGGGCTTGTTACGGTTACTGTTGTCGGTTCAACTGCTTCAATTACCACGATTGAGTACGAACCTGCGCTTGTGCTGGATATGAAAGAGCAGCTTGAGAAAATGGTTTCTCAGACAGTGCGCTCCAGGCATTCAGAAACATGGGGTGATGATAACGGTTTCTCTCATCTGCGGGCTTCGCTTATGGGACCGGGGATTACACTGCCGATAGTCGATGGAAATATCCTTATCGGTACCTGGCAGCAGATTGTGCTGATAGATCATGACAACAGACAGCGCTCAAGAAAGGTCAGAATACAGATTATTGGTGAGCGGGATTCCTGAGGCTTGAAAGGGTTCAATTGAAGAACATTCTAATGCTGCTGATAGTACTTATTTCTCTATCATACGGTGAAGTGCCTTCCTATATGATTTATTGTGATCAGGAAGATTACAACCAGATGATCACCTACTGGTACGATGATACTATCGAGATTGATTGTACTGTAATGCATGATGACACTCTCTATACCGATGCAAGGCTGCGTCTTCGCGGAGACAGCTCAAGAGGTTATCCGAAAAAATCTTACCGAATTACTTTCTCAGAGCAGGATCCTCTGGACAGCAGAACAAAATGGAATTTCAACAGCGAGTATATGGATCACACTTATATCCACTCCTGGCTGTTCGCGTGGATCATGGAACAGCTCGAGTATCCATGTTTTGAAGTCGATCACGCAAGAATGTATGTAAATGATAGCTATATAGGGTTATATATTAAAACGAATCCTGTTGATGAGCAGTTTCTTATAGAGAATGCTCTCAATCCGGAGGGAAATCTCTACAAGGCCGCAGTAGACGGCGCATGTCTCAGTACCTACGATAATGTCAGTGAGTTCTGGGATAAAAGAACGAACACCGGTGAAGGCTGGAATGATCTGTATGAACTTATCGAGTATCTTGATCAGGTTCCGCCTGAAAGTTTTCATGAGGACATCAGTGAATGGTTTAATGTTAACAGACTTCTGACAATCGTAGCAACAAATACTCTGACTAATAATTTCAGCACTTATTACCACAATTACTTCATGTATCATGATATTCAGGGTTCCGGAGTATGGACAATGATGCCATGGGATGTCGACAAGACTTTCGGAAGCTGGATTACCCGACCCTTCAGTCAGGGTGTAAACGCTTTCTGGTACGACAATCCTCTTTTTGAGAAGGTAATAATCGATCCTGTTCTGTTCGAAATGTACTTCAATAGAATGCAGGCCATTACCGACGAAGTCATTAACATCACAGTACTTGGTCCGGTGATAGATTCCCTTGAACTGGCATTGGAACAGGCTGTTATTGATGATCTGATGGACGCTATAGATGTTAATGAGTTCCATGAAGAGATCGAGGATCTTACGACTGTCAGAATACCGTACAAGATGGAAGCCATGCTTTCTCAATACGATAATGCTCCAAGACCGTTTCAGGCTCATTGCGGTGATACACTCAGCCTCGGAGACAGATTTATCTCATGGGAGAGCACTGAAGCTCTGTCCGGTGAAAATGTGACGTACAATGTATATCTTTCCACCAGTTTCGGATCACCGGATTCCGTAGTGCAGGAGCATATCGGAATCGAGGACACCTTCTTTACATTCACGGATCTGCAGCCTGACAGATATATCTGGACTGTTGAGGCTCAAGCTTCCACCTGGTATACAGAAGCTTACGACCACTGGAATCCTCTGACGGTAACTTCCGATTATACAGAGCTGAGCGGGACACTAAGCGGAACTACATTCCTTCAGAAGGAGAATTCTCCATATCTGATAACAGGGGATATCTATATACCTTACGGATCTTCTCTTTATATCGAAGGCGGGGTCGATATAAGGGTTGAGGAAGGGATTGGATTCGATTGTTCCGGATCGTTGCGATCTGAAGGTAATCCCTCTGATTCTGTAAGGTTTCTCGCGAACAACAGTTCGCAGCCCTGGAACGGGATAAGACTTTCCGGTGATGAAGCCCTTTTCAGTTTTACATCCTTCACTTATTCAACCGGTTCCGGCGGAGCTGGAAGCAATACAGCATGTATCAAAGCTTTGAATACTGATCTTGTCATGGAGAATTGCTCATTTTCAAACAATGAAAGATGCATTCAGGTTTCAGGTGGATCCGCGACTCTGGACAGCTGTGATCTTACAGGCTGGAACACAGGAGAGCTGTTTTTCATGGAAGATGGGATATCAGCACTGATAACAAACAGCAGATTCGGGAACATGATCAATCCTCCGGCAAGTTATCACGACGCTGTTGAATTTCAGAATTGTACATACGGTGAATATGTTGTCAGTAATTGCGAAATATTCAACATTGAAGGAGACGGAATAGATCTTAACGGCAGTTTTCTAACTGCGGAGGATAATCTCATATGGGGAATTGAGGACAAGGGTTTCTCGATAGGCGTTAATCCGTCAGCGGGTAGTGGAACGTCTGAAGCTGCTCTTCTAAGACAGATAGTTCTGGACTGCCATGAAGGCATTTCCGTAAAGGACGGATCCGTTGCTCTTATTGACAGGTGTACTGTGATCAGCTGCGAAACCGGTGTCAGGGCATATGAAAAAACTGCAGGATACGGAGGAGGCATTCTCACTATCGGAGGATCCATATTCACTGATAATACAGAGCTGTTCAGTTTTGAGGACGGCTCAGTATCATCAGTGAGTTACAGTCTTACAGGAAACGGCGAGCCGTGGCAGGGGCAGGGAAATATCGCTGCTGATCCAGGGTTCACTGAATGGGGGGAACTGGATTTCCATCTGTCTTATACATCACCCTGCATTGATTCAGGAGATCCTTCGGTGAATGATCCTGATGGAACAAGATCGGATATGGGTGCTCTGTTCTATCCGCAGGTATTCGATGGACTTGTGATAAACGAACTCCAGTCTGTGAACGAAACCACAATCGCTGATGAATATGGCGAGTACGATGACTGGCTGGAGATATACAATGGTTCGGAATACGATTGCGACCTGAGCTGGGTTTACCTGTCGGATGACCCTCATGATCTATCCCGTTACCGTTTTCCCGAAGGGACTGTTATTCCGTCAGGGGGGTTTCTGCTTGTATGGGCTGATGGAAACTGGTGGCAGAACGGATATCATCTTCCATGGCGGCTTTCCAGTGAAAAAGACAGCCTTTATTTATCGAGGCAACCTGTTGAATCCGGCAGGCTTATCCGTGGGGGGAATAGAGCGCCGGCACCGGAAATATTTGACAGCATTGCTTTCGGAATAATTGAACGGGACTGGTCTTTTGGAAGAAATCCTGATGGAGGATCGGCATGGGAGCATTTCAGTAACCCCACACCAGGATTTTCAAACTCAATACCTAACCCCCAGGGAGGATATCTTCAGGTTTCGAATCCCTTTCCAAATCCTGCATTATCCGGTTTCGTCACACTGGATCTTACTGTTGATGCGGGGCTTACAGTTGTTTCCATTTACGATATCTCCGGCAGACTCATAGCGGAACTGATGAATCAGCATCTTGAATCCGGTGAATACAGAATCTACTGGGATACCGTTAAGGAGAGTGGCGGTTATGTGCCTTCAGGCGTGTATCTGATTCATGTGCGTCATGCTGCCGGTATTTCTGCAAGCCGGAAGATAGTTGTAATCAGATCAGAGTAATTGGAGATATCCTTGATGAATAAACGGATAATTCCCACTGGATATATGATACTTCTGTCAGTGGTTATTCCATTAATGCTGATACAGATGTCCTGTATTTTCGATTCTCCATCCGAGATTCCAGGTTATCCCTCCAGAGTTGATTATTCAATATCGCTGGAATCTGTGGGAACTCCCTCTTTGTGTGAATGCACATGTGTGCAGGACCTTGCTATGGTCATCGCGGGTGATAACATAGTTCTTGTTGATATTGCCTATGGAGATGTTGTTTCCGTACTCGATACCGGTGTTGAAATTCGTGATCTTGGGGATACCGATGTTGACGGCTACGGATATGTTCTGACTGAAAGCCTGCTTTACCCTGTAGATCTGGTTGGAAAGAGCCTTGATCCTCCACTGAATATCGGCAGCGGAGCGAAATTCATTTCCATATCAGTCGACGATGATACCGCCTGGATAATTCATGAAAACGATTGCCTGACAGAAGTTGATCTGCTTACACATGAAGTCTTCAGCATACCGTCCAAACTGCTGGATGATTGCCAGGGCATTGCTGCAGATCAGAACGGAGATGTGATATTTCTTGCCGGTGGATCCAGAAGGGTCATAGCGGCTTTTGATACTGAAACATGGACAGAAACGGGGTCCTGTCCGCTTCCGGGCGATGTTATTAGTATTTTCCCCGGGCCTCCGGGATTTATCTGCGCCGTTGTGGAGGGAAGCAATGAACTCTGGTATATCAAAAAGGAAAACTGTGAGTTATACAAGATGATAACATTTCCCGTTGTCCCGATAACGGCAGCATCAATGCCTGACGGGAGTTATGGATATGCATCATGTGAGAGTGTCGGAATGATCATTGTTGCAGCAAGCGGACAGATAGAACACACAACCACCGAATTCGGATATCCGCAGAGCATTGATTTAAGCAGTGACGGTTCGAGAGCTGTGATCTGTTCCGCGGAGTATGAAACCGTTTATATACTGAAGAAGTAATTGTGTAATTATTGATTACAGGGAGGGATCAGTATGAATCTCTCCTGATTTCTGGTAATAATTCTGGCTTCAAGAGTATCTTCCGACAGAATAAGCAACCCCCTGAGAGTTTCCGGATGATATACAGGTATGTCGTTTATATGTGTAATCAGGTCCCCCGGCCTCAGACCTATGTTCCATGCGGTACTGCTTTCGGTAACAGAGACAAGCTGGATTCCTGACGATCTGTTTCTGCTGAGTGAGATACTCGATAGTGCTACCACGCCGAACGGCTTTCCAGTGTTTTCTTCTGATTGTATGGCCAGATGCGCCCACATGTACCAGATCTGACTTGGATAAAGAACAAGATAGTCCCGATCATTGTTTTCAGGAAACTGGAATTCCGGTTGTATTGTGCCTGTAATGATACCGACAAACATGCCGCTTTCATCAAAAGCAGCAGCTCCCATCAAACCCTCTCTCAGTTCAGAAGCGAGAAGGACAGCTCCATCCGGATACTGTTCCACTATAGTAGCTTCAACAGTAACTGTTCCGTTCAATTCCTGCCCTATTATATGCAGTGTTTCCCCAATCCCGGGAAGCTGATCTGATGGGATCTGGTAATCATGAAAAACCTCTTCACTGTAAATAAGCAGGACTATTCCAAGATCCGGAGAAAAGACTATTGAATCAGGAGATATCGCCCCGGTATCCGTATCAAGGATGACAGGTGTGCCAGGATAGAACATGCAAAGCGCGACTGCGTGAGAAGGGGATATTGAAATTGCAGAGGAAAGCTCGACTGTTCCCGGCATTATCCCGATTCTCATTGCGTGAACCTGTTCTATAACGTTTGGTTCTGTTGTAAGAATTGATGATAGGAGGAGGAGAAAGATCATTGCTATTCTAGAAGGAAATCAGGCTTGCCTGCCTGGAATAGACAGAAAGAGGCGCTGTTCTTACCCTTGATTTGGATGTCATGTTGATCTGATCGTTCTTGGATGAGAAGTGCATCAGATCTGTCATTCCGATATCGAGAATGCTTTCCGGAGGGTTAGATACAGGGATGAGGGTGATAGAGAGGATTAAAAGAGCAGCAACAGCTGGAGCAGCAAGGAATATCCTGCGAAATTTGAATCTGGATTGATTTGTATTCTGAGTTCTGCTGATCATTTCACGAACCATTTCCTCGAGATTCTCGGGAGGAACGGGGGCTGGAAGATCACGGGTCTGATTTGAGATATCTTTCAACATCAAAAGAGCTTTCTTACAGGAGTCACAGCCCATAAGGTGAAAATCAAGCAGTCTTCTCTGCTGTTCTGTAGCTTCACCGTCAATTACAAGGCTGATAAGCTTCAAGGCTCTTGAGCAGTTCATTTCCATTCTTCCCATACATCTTCGAGGTACTCTCTCAAGTAACCTCTTGCCCGATTGATTCTGGATTTTACAGTCCCGAGTTTGATTCCAAGGATCTCAGCGATATCTTCGTAGGACATCTCTTCTTTCTCTCTGAGAATGAACGGCTCACGATAATGATGAGGGAGTCTGTCCACAGCTTCTTCAATCGAAGCTTTCAATTGGACTCTTCCCGCATCGTAATGGGGAGCTGTTTTTCCTGGACTTGCAAGGTTGACATATTCAAGAGGGACATTGATCCATTTTGATCTTCTTCGCCATTCTTTTTTAGCCAGATTGCTGGCAATAGTGAATATCCAGTTTACCAGTTTTCTGTCAGTATCGAATCTATCTCTGTATCTGTAAACCCTGCAGAAGGTAAGCTGCAGGAGTTCCTGCGCGTCTTCCTCGTTTCCGAGCATTCTGATAAGCAGTGAGTAGATAGGTGCCTGAAAGCGTCTTATAACCTCTGAAAATGCGTCTTCATCACCATTGCAGAGGTCGATCATGAGCATTGAGTCAGATCGCGGATCTTTTGCTGTGCGTTTGCCGGTAATGATTCTTCCAGTCAAAACTCTCTCCTTTAAACCCGTTTCGTTCCTGTCTTCAGCTATTATACCACATTACGATCCATTTGTTCCAGTGAGTGGTTCCTTGACCTGAACGCTCATTATTGTGAAGATAGTGTCTACCATGAAAAAGAAAAGCACAGCTCTAAGAGTACTGTCATTCGTCCGGCCATACTGGAAATGGATGGCTGGCGCTGTAATATGCCTTGTGTTCTTTGCGCTGTTCAGCGGGGCATCACTGGGTATGATTCTTCCCCTCTTCGATGATGTGTTTTCCAGAGAAAGCGATCTGGAAGAATACGATGATCTTACTCTTGTGATGAAACGGAATGTAATCCCCGCTTTCAGCAGTTTAGGCTCTGCGATAGTATCACTGAATCCGGACAAAACCGTATCTGCGTGCGGTGAAGTGATTGAATCATTAAGAGAGAGTTTTAGAAAATCAAAACCGGAGCAGGTTCTCATAGCGATAATTATTGGACTTGTTCTGATGGTTCTTCTGAAAAGCATTCTTGGATTCATGCAGGTGTTTTTTCTATCAAGAGCCGAACAGGGAGTGGTAACAGAGATCAGAGAAAAACTGTACTCTCAACTTCTTGAGCGTGATATGGGATTTTACAGTACTGCAAGCTCCGGAGAT
>JAUVEU010000148.1 GCA_030594645.1 Candidatus Aegiribacteria sp. | reverse complement strand
TAACGAGGATAAAGCTTCCGATGTTCTGATAAATCTTGACTTTGAAAAACCCCTTGAGGAACTCTACCACAACCGATTGTGGAATTTGTTTGCTGAATATCTTACAATTGGAGGCATGCCCGAAGCGGTAAACTGTTACAGCAACCTCAGAAACAAAAGCACACTTCAAGCAGTAGAAGAAGTAAGCAGGATTATGAATAATCTTGTTAGCAGCTATCTCGCAGACATTGCGAAGCACGCAGGCAGTGTAAACTCAATGCATATCGCAGAAATACTGAAAAGCATTCCTGCGCAGTTAGGCAGAGAAATAAATGGGACTGCAGAAAGATTCAGGTTCAAAGGAATAATTCCCGGTAAAAGCAGGTATCGAGATATGGCAGGGGCCATCAACTGGCTGGTTGCAAGCAGCATTCTTCTGAAAGCACCTATAGCCAACAGGGGTGAACAGCCTCTTTCCGCATGGGAATCCTATAACAGGTTTAAATTGTACCTGCATGATATTGGAGTGCTTTCCACTCTGGCTGACATCCCATTATTGAAAAGGGATGCTTTCATCCCGGGTTTCTACAAAGGCTGGGTTGCTGAAAACTTCGTTGCCCAGGAACTGACAGCATCAGGGATACACCAACTGCACGGCTGGCATGAAAACAAAGCAGAAGTTGAATTCGTTCTTCAATCTGATGGAATATCAATTCCTGTTGAAGTGAAAGCAGGCAGAAGAACACAGGCTAAATCAGCCGGTATTTTTGCCGGCAAATACTCTTCCCCCCTGGTAATCAAACTGGGTTTCTGGACAAATTCAATAACAGGCAGAAATAGACCGACTCTTAAACTGCCACTGTATGCGGCAGGACTTCTTGCAGACCATGGCAGAATAAAGCAGACAATCAGCTTTTCTTCAGAGCTCGTTTAAACAAAGGAAACACCTTTGCTTCTTCCGAAGTTATCGCAACATCCTGAATCCTGTCTCCGATCTCCAGAACGGCATCAACCTCAATTGTATGATTTCCTCAAATCTCTCCCTATTGACAGGGATAGATAATACTATATCTTTCCCTATAAGGAGGGATAGATATGACAGCAGCAGTTGTACAACAGATTGTAACCGAGGGGCTGAATCTCCATCCTCCGTTGATGATACGCCGTGAGCTGAAACTCCCCACCGCACAAGACCTTGCTACAGTAATACTGGGTATGAGACGATCGGGGAAAACCTGGTTCATGTATCAGACAATAGGAGATCTCCTTGAAGAAGGAATACCCCGAGAGAGAATCCTCTATATCAATTTCGAGGATGACCGGCTCGGTGAGTTAGATCATGGACACATGAGGTTAATTGAAGAGGAATACTTCAGAAGATATCCTGATTTCAGGAACAAATCGGTATGGTTCTTCCTTGATGAGGTCCAGGAGGTAAAAGGGTGGGAGAGTTATACAAGAACCCTTCTCGACAGGAGAGGGCCAAGGCTGATATTAAGCGGATCCTCTTCAAGGCTTCTAAGTGGTGAAGTCGCGACGCAGATGCGCGGTCGATCACTGACCCTGGAAGTTAAACCATTCAGCTTCAGAGAATACCTCAGATGGAAGGGATTATCCCCGGAAAGGTATCCCGAAAGCTCTACGCGCTCAATAATGGAGAAATCCTTTCTGGAATACCTGGATACCGGAGGCTTTCCTGCGGTTCTTCCTCTGGAAGAAATGCTCCATCGTCAGCTTCTACAGAGTTATGTAAATACTGTGATTTTCAGGGATGTAGTAGACCGCTGGGGCGTGACGAACATCACCCTTCTTAAATATGTAGTTCGGAGATTACTTAACTCCTGCAGCTGCAGAACCTCCGTTAATCGAATCTTCAGAGAGGCTAAATCAAATGGGCTGAATTGCTCGAAGAATACCGTTCATGACTATCTGGGTTATCTCGAGGATGCATATATGGTGGAGAGTATGTTCATCGAGACAGCAAGTGAACGTAGGAGAATGACAAACCCCAGAAAAGTCTATGCAGTTGACCCGGGGCTAGTAAACGCCTTTGTGGGACAGAGCGGTGGATGGGGACTGGGAAGAGCACTGGAAGATGCGGTATTCGTGGAACTTCGCAGACGAGGCTGCATACCATCATATGTTATGTCAAAGAATGGATTCGAGATCGACTTCTCATTCATGGATGAATCGGGTGAACATATACTGATGCAGGTCTGCTCGAAACTCGATGAACAGAATGTTCTGGATAGAGAGACCAGGGCTCTGGCAGCTGATACAAGAGAAGCACGAAGATTGATTATAACCCTTCACGAGGAAAGAAATATCACCAGGGATGGTCTGGAGATAGAAGTTCTTCCTGCGTGGAAATGGTTCGGAAGCATCTGAAATAGATGACCATAAACCAGAACGACTCTTCTCCACAGGGTTTCAGATGAGTGGTGGCATGAACTGATATACGGGGGCGTCAAGGATATCGGAAAAACAGATTTACCCGAATTCATAGAGAGAAAGGGAGAATCTCCGCCTCAGTACCCCGACTATGATGAGGAAGACTGATACATACTATCGAAGATTAACAGGCAGTTCTCAATCGCCTGAATTGTCATGGCTGCTTCAGCCTGGGGTCTTCCCAGAGATCCAGGTGCTTCAGGATCCGTCTGATCACAGAAGGCTCTTCAATGAAGGAGAGAACCTTCATGTCTCCACCGCACTTGGAGCATTTCAGAGCATCTATATCCCAGACCTTCTTAAGTAGAACTGCCCACTGCTGTCTCCTGCGTCTGGAGTATGAGGAACGGTC
>JAUVEU010000098.1 GCA_030594645.1 Candidatus Aegiribacteria sp. | reverse complement strand
AGATGGTTCTGTGACACTATTCGAAGCGGATTTCCAGCTGGGAACAAAGGTCCAGATCATGTCACGGGATAATAGAATGATGGCGGAATCAGTGCAGAAAGGAACTTCCGAACTGCTCGAAACCATTGACAGGAAAAATACGGAATTCGCCCTCTATATCGACTGTGCAGGAAGGGCTTCCGGCTTCAGCGGCTCTGAAGTTGAGGAGGCAGGCATTGTCAGGAAGATAATAGGGGACAGCATGCCTTTATTGGGTTTCTATTCAGGCGTGGAGATTGCCCCGCTTCTGGGTCGCAGCCGTCCGCTGGACTGGACGGGGGTGCTGACAGTATTCACAAATGAAAAGGACTAAAGAAAGCATTCAGGCTGAAAGGGATTTCTATCGTCATCAATGTGATGATATGGGCCAGCAGATCCTTAGATTACAGCAGGAGCTAACTCAAGTATATAGTGATGCAAAACGTTCACATACCACCACATCTCTCATACTGAAAACATACGAGCTGATTGATCATGATGTATCTGTTGAAGATATAGGAAAGCGGTTTCTTCAGGTAATTCTGAGTACGATGTGGGCTGATCGAGCTATGATTCTTCGATACGATAAAGAAGCAGGAGCTTTCACCTCACAGTGTTCTCTTGGTCTTCAGCATAATTCCTCGCCGATACCCTGGATCAATGATACAACACCTGAGTTCCTGTTCGTAAACTCAAATACGGAAACGACTCCTGTAACGGGTTTTTTCTGCAGCGCGATTGAATCAAAATACATCCTCTGGTATTTCAACCGGTACGAGGGAGTCGCTCTGCTGATTGGTAATGACATCGAGGACAGGAAATTCCGCCTTCCTTTCCAGGAGAAAGACAGGGATATCGTCGAAAGCTCCCTGAATGTCTTCATTGATATTGTCAGGAGAAAAGAAGCCGAGATGGCATTGCTGAAATCGGAGGGAAAATATCGCAGGCTTGTTCAGTCCTCACCGGAGGCCATTTTAGTCTGTTGTGATGACAAGCTGACACTTGTAAATAATGCCGGGCTTAAACTCCTTGGAACGGAAAGTTCCGAGGATGTTATCGGGCACCCGTTACTGGATTTCATCCATCCGGACGATCACGGGACAATGATGAAAATGATTAAAAATATACTGGAGAATAATCACGAAACTCCTCTGACAGAGAGAAGATTCAAAAGGATCGATGATTCAATAGTGGATGTAGAGGTTGTCGCAATTCCCTCTACCTTCCAGGACAGGGCAGCAGTTCAGATCGTCGCTCTCGACATTACTGAGCGAATCAGGATGGAAGAAGAGCAGGCTAAAGTTCAGAAGATTGAATCCCTGGGTATTCTTGCCGGTGGAATTGCGCATGATTTCAACAATATTCTAACAGGTATTCTGGGTAATATTGATCTGGCAAAGTCATATTCCGAACCCGAAAGTGAAGTATATGAATTTTTGCAGGATGCTTTGAATGCATCGACCAGAGCAAAGGATCTGACCTATAAACTGCTTACCTTCTCAAAGGGCGGATCACCCCTGAAGAAATCCACATCGTTAGCTGAAATAATCACTGATTCTGTTAACTTTATCCTCAGCGGTTCCAAGGTCAGGTATGAATATTCTCAACCTGATGACCTCTGGCCCGTTGATATAGATGTTGTTCAGTTCAGACAGGTTATTGAAAACCTCACCATTAATGCGCAGCAGGCCATGCAGGAGGGGGGTGTCTTAACGATAAGAGCGGAGAATGCATACGAAGAGACAGAGCAGGCTTTGTCCGTGAATGACAGAAATTATGTTAAGCTGACAGTTAAAGACAGCGGAATAGGTATACCTGAAAAGAATCTTCAAAAGATATTTGATCCTTATTTCACAACCAAAGACAAAGGAAACGGACTGGGGCTTGCAACTGCTTATTCCATAATCAAGAAGCATGAAGGATTGATAAGGGTTGAATCCACAGTCGGGGAGGGCACGACGTTTTTCATCAGTATTCCTGCTTCTGATAAGAAGCCTTCGGCTGGAACAGTTGATAAGGCTGATCTCAGAGTCGGCGAGGGAAGAATTCTGATAATGGACGATGATAAAGCTGTCAGAATGGTTGCTGTCGGGATGTTAACGAGTTCTGGTTTTGAAGCGGTCTGTTCTAAGGATGGACAGGAAGCGATTGAAC
Organism: Candidatus Aegiribacteria sp.; assembly: GCA_030594645.1. Classification (GTDB taxonomy): domain Bacteria; phylum Fermentibacterota; class Fermentibacteria; order Fermentibacterales; family JCC-6; genus Aegiribacteria. Next base: position 6,542 of record JAUVEU010000098.1, on the reverse strand, counting down.
TATATACCGCAGCTGGGAATTCAGGAAAACCTTTTGATGTGGTTATTCTGGACCTGACCGTACCTGGAGGTATGGGTGGCCAGGAGACAATAGAAAAACTGCTGAAGATAGATCCGGATGTTAAGGCTGTCGTTTCAAGCGGATACGCAAAAGATCCGGTATTGGCCAACTATAAGGACTATGGTTTTAAAGGTATTATTCCAAAACCGTTCAATATTAAGGAATTATGTAAGAGCCTGCTTGAAGTAATGAGCGTTTAATCCGTAAATCTTATCTCAATTCTATTTCCAGCCATGCCTGTAACCTTAAAACCTGTCTCTATTTCCTGAGAAACCAGTTCATCCAATACTTCCTGAGTCCCGATTTCAGATATTACTTCCAGAGTAGCTCTTGAGCCGGTATAGTCCCGGATGATAATGTCAAGGACTCCCCTGAGCCTAAGGAGCAGTTCGGTTCTAAGCATCTGCATCTTTGTGTAATTCGTGTTTGACGCAACAATAACCGTTACATTCTCCCGAAGGACCCAGCTGTCCAGAATGCCTGTTATCAGGTGATTCGCAGTGGTATCGACAGCCAGAGTCCGGGCCTGGCTTTCGCTGAAAGGAATTTCGATGTTTGCAGTGGCAGCAGAGAGCACCCGTGCAGTTCTGGTATTGATAGCCCGGCAGCTAACCTGATAATTATGAATGTCTCTGAGAGATCCGGCTATCATTCTGGAATTGATGGTGTGCAGAGCTGTACCGGTTATTACTATCTCTGCTCCTGTCTCAAGTGCGATGAGCGCTGCAGTCTGATCATCTCCCTCAAGAATGAGTCTGAGCTGATCCCGCTGGAGGATATCTTCAACTGTGGCAGCGTCAACTACCGGGAATCCTTTCTGCCGGAAGTGATCCAGAAGCATGGTTTCAAACATGATGCCGCTCATCAGCCTGTCTTCATCCGCCAAGCCGGTCTGTTCATCAAGTTCTCTGACAACAACCATCAGCCTGGGTCTGTTCTGTTCGCTCAGCAGGATGCCTATGGAAGCCAGGTCGTTCTCAATACTTCCTGTGTTTACAATCGCTCTTATCACAACCCTGTAAAGATCATCATCCTGTTCTTCATGGATTATCCGGTAGCTTTCAACATAACCATGGGTTCGGGAGTAGATGCAGTCAGAAAGTAGCTGGAAGTTCTCTACTCTGGTCTCTGCATCGATGTAAGCTCCGACTCCCTGTTCCACCGCTTTTCTCAGAGCATCATCAATTGCGTTGTCTCGGGCAATATCCCATCCTCCCTGAAATGTAAGGGCGGAGACACCCTCGGTCAGGACTTCGATATCCTCTTCGCCGACAACCCCTGATTCCTCAGATATCAGCATTGCTGTTTCAACCCCGGCTTCGGAGGATGAATCAGTGACCAGAACCTGTTGTGAGCATCCAGCCGCGAGACAGATAAATAACAGCGTCGTCCATTTCATAAGAGGCTCCTATAAAATTACGCGGAGGAGAAACCGGCCCGCGCTAAGAAGAAACGGCAGCCCGTCCTTCAGCCAGCCCAGTTTCCCCGAGTCCGTGTTGCTTAGAATGATGTCTGAACCAAGTTGACCGGTTATCCGGCGTACATTCAGCACCAGGGGGGATTGGGCAAATTCGGGCTGATCCAGTATCCGGTCAAGATCTGATATGAATTGCATGGCCCCCTGCCCGCCGGAACCCAGGCAGGACGCGTAATTCTTAGTATCGAGCAGCAGCACGCCGTTTTCGTCGTAGATCTTCGGATACATGGAAGGCTGGAGTCCGGCCTGTCCGCCATCAATTATCAATCCTGAGTACTGTTCCAGAAACTCCCTTGTCTGAGGAGACATGGACGCTGTGCTGATATCTGTGCTGCCAAGCGCGGAACTAAGAGCGCCTGACAGTCCCTGGGGGCTGTGTATTTCCATTTCCAGCTCCACCTCAACAACTCCTGTGACAGAGTCATATCTTGCGGAGCCAACCTGTCTGGCGTTTCTTACAATGCCCTGTACACGGGTGTAGATCACATCGTAGTCAGTCATGAAGTTCTCCACACGGGTCTCAGAATCCACCCTTACTCCCTTTACCAGCTCCAGCAGATTACGCTGGGCAACCACAACCGCCGCCCGTTCAGCCATTAAAAGTGCTTGAGCGGAGTTGGGATTACCTGTATCCACAACACCGGTGCCAACTGCCCTGACAGTGTTGCCCGACCAGTCGATATCACCGTCCGGCAGCGTTTCCTCGACTTCACCTGGAAGAGCAACCTCGTTTGCTGGTCGTATCAGTTCCAGTTCCTGAAGGGCAATCGATGCAGCGGTCAGAACCGGTTCAGAAGCGGTTGCAGTCCGGACCGGTTCAGTTACTGCAGTAACATGACTGTTCCCGTTTGAAGTGATGGTTCCGCAGCCCGTAATAGTAAGGAATATCGAGAATGTGATAAGAAATGCATTTTTCATATATGTTCCTTTTTTCTTTTAAGAGTTATTTTGTCAGGCCGATAAGGGCGACCTCCAGAGCCATTCTAAGAGCGCCTTCGGCACCTTCAAAGTCAGTCCCCTGACCCACCGATGTATAGAGTACTTCGGAAGTTTCCACCGAGATGATCTTTACATGAAGAACAGCATCCCTCTGCGCAGGTTCGTCATCCCAGAAGCTGTCATGGGATATCCGGGTAACGTTTATCGTCATTACAGCCTCTGCTCCAAGCAGACCACCCAGTTTAACTGCAGTTGTCTGGTCTACCACACCGGAGTATGAGAATTCCTGTTCATCAAGAAGCTGGTCGACAACCGTTCTGTCCACCACTGTGAATCGACCTGTTCGAAGCAGAGCCATGCCTGCGTAATCGTAGAGTCCCGCTGTCCGGGAAAGGCTGTACCCAAGGCTTTCCATTGGCGGCAAAACAGCCGTTCGCCAGATTTGCTGTTCATCAAATGCCGGAGACCTGGCATAATCTGTGGGAACCAGCTGAAGATTTGCCATCTGGACGGTATTAAAACAGGAAAAAAACAGACCACCTGAAACAAGTGCAATCGCCAGTATCAGTATACGTTTCAATATAAGCTCCCTTCAAAGATCGGATAACACATTATCTTAAACCGGTACAGCAAAAGAAGCAGAGGTAAACAGCCGCAACAGTTGCGGCTCATAATACCTTCGACAGCGAGGTTTGTTCCCCCCGTGTCCGACCGGATTAAGGGCTCGAATACATATTCTAGTAATTTTGTATGTAATACTGATCTTGAAAGGGAGAACCTTCTGTGCGGAAATAAAGAAATTGCGTGACAATAAATACAAGTATTGTACTGAGATAGGACTTGTCGTGAGCAGGTTGAAAATGAGTGCATAATTGCCCCTTGACAAGACTGGTCTCTATTTCTATTTCATTGCAATGCTTTACATCAAGCGGGGTAATCTTTTTCAGCTCCTGGAATCCCTTTTAGGGGATTACAGGGTTTTTGTGCCTTCTCGAAAAGGGGATAGTATTGCCTTCACCGCATTTGGTGAAACTGAAGAGGATTATGTAATAGGAGAATTCAGATCATTCGAGCCACTCAAGGCATTTTACTTTCTTGGACGAGAGAAAGTAGCTGTTGATTTCAGTCCTGAAAATCCTCGAAATGATAAACCGCCCTGTATTGTCGGCGTGAAATCCTGCGATTTAAAAGGACTCAAAATACTTGATTTTGTATTCATGGATGATGAATCAGGAGATCCAACCTACATAAAAGCAAGAACGGAAGGGTTGATTATCTCTTCTGACTGCACAAAGGCTGCAGAAACCTGCTTCTGTACCGCGATGGGTGTTAATCCATGGCCAGAAAAAGAATACGACATAAACCTGTCGGAAGCTGATGAAGGTTTTGTTGTAGAAATCGGAAGCGATAAAGGGCAGAAGTTAGTCGACGATAATCTGGCGCTTTTTGAGGAAGCAAATGAAGAAAATATCCGTTCCCGCGAGTTCAATCGCGAATCGGTAAAGCAGCATGTCGAAAAAAGCGTCCGGAAAAAGAATATTCCACCGGTTGAAAGACTCCAGCGCGTTGTCAGAAAGTATTACGAGTCCGATGTCTGGTCCGAAGAATCTGTTAACTGTGTTGAATGTGGAGCATGCAATGTAATATGTCCGACATGTCATTGTTTCCTGCTGTATGATCAGAAATCTGAAAGCAGCCTGGGGAGATACCGGATATGGGATTCCTGCATGATAAATGATTTCGCAAGAGTAGCAGGGGGAGAAAATCCCAGAAATCGACTATGGATGCGCTTCAGGAACAGGTTTGAGAAGAAGTTTGATTATTTCCCTTCTGTAGCGGATGATATTGCATGTACCGGGTGCGGCAGATGCATAGCCGCATGTCCGGGTAAAATTGATATAAGACAGGTACTCGCGAAATTGGGCTCACTAAGATGAAAAATCCATATCGATCTATTGAAGCCGAAGTCCTTAAGGTTACAACTGAGACACCTACAATTAAGACATTTACGCTTAAACCGAAGGAAGAACTCACTTTCAAGCCCGGCCAGTTCATGGAACTCTCGGTACCAGGTCTGGGTGAAGCTCCGTTCACTCCGTCTTCTGACTCTGAAATTAAAGAAACGATGGAGATAACCATCGTGAAAGTGGGTAAAGTTACCGATGAGATCCATAAGCTCAAACCAGGTGACACTGTTGGTTTAAGAGGTCCGCTTGGCAAGGGATACCCCATGATAAGATTCATCGGTCAGGAAGTACTTATTGTCGGCGGCGGTGTTGGCCTTGCTCCTATACGCACCCTGATGTACGAGCTGTTTCATATGAGAGATAAACTTGCTAAACTTGTTTACAGAGGCGGTTGCAGAAATCCTGAAGAATTGATCTTCCGCAAGGAACTTGAGGGTTGGATGAAACGCGATGATATTGACATGGTTCTCACGGTAGATGAGGGCAATGATACCTGGAATGGTCCGGTAGGGCTTGTTACATCGATCATGGACGGCATTGATATGAACTACTCCAGAGTGAAAGCAGTCGTCTGCGGCCCCCCGATAATGATGAAATTTGCTACTTTCAAACTGAAGGAACTCGGAGTTATAGACACAAATATCTATCTCTCCATGGAGAAGAATATGTCCTGCGGCTTCGGAAAATGCGGCCACTGCAGAATCGGACCTTATTACTGCTGCAAGGATGGCCCTGTTTTTACATACGATATGATTCGGGACTTCCCGGGAATCTGGGACTAGGAAGGTATGAGGATGAGCAAGACTTCACTTGATCAACTTCATGGCAGCCTTGATGATGGCGCATCGGGTAAAAAAAAGCTTTTCATAGATCTGGATATCTGTGATTCGGATCAATGTGATGAATGTGTAATTGATTGCAGTTATTTTTATCACCCAGTGAATAACGGAATGATATCTCTCATAGAGCTTGCTACTTATATGCTTGTATGCAGAAAGTGCGAGGAACCTCACTGTGTAAATGCATGTCCGAAGGATGCGCTTGAAAAACTGGAAGATCCTGATGGAATGCTGGTTCGGCATACAGTCAGATGTGTCAGCTGCCGATCCTGCTCACATGCATGTCCATATGGAACTATTTACCCTGAGCTGACTCCGCACTTTACCAATATCTGTGACTATTGTGAGGGCAGGGATGAGTTCACATGTGTTCCTTCCTGCCCTTATGGAGCGCTAAGTATTGTGGATGACACGTTTGAAGGAGATAATGTATTCAAAGTGGGTAACAGGGTAGTTGTCCATTCAACTCATTGGGACAAGGACAAGGCATGACTTTAATCTACCTTGTTGTATTCGGCTTTATTGCCACTGCGGTTCTGGGACTGGTAACCAGCTGGATTGACAGAAAGGTTACCGCACGAGTTCAATACAGGGTGGGGCCACCATTCCTTCAGCCATTCATCGATCTGGTTAAGCTTCTTGGAAAAGAAACTGTCATACCCTCGACAGCCTCACGCGGCGTATTCCTTTCAGCTCCTCTACTCGGTCTCGCAGCTGTGATTACTGTCTCAACAATATTATGGGTAAACCAGTTCTTTGCGGAGGGTTTCGCGGGCGACTGGATAGTAATTATCTATCTGCTCACTATCCCGTCTCTCAGTCTCATTATTGCCGGTTTTGCATCAGGAAACCCCCTTGCAAGTCTGGGATCTTCAAGAGAGATGAAACTGGTAATCGCTTACGAGCTTCCATTCATTCTTGCGATGCTTGTTCCGGTTCTCAGTGCTAACTCAATTCGTATTGGCGTAATACTTGAAGCTCAGATAACCGGGATTTTCGCAGGTAATATTTCTGGAATACTGGCCATTATTGTAGCTGTACTATGCGTACAGGCGAAGCTTGGTCTTGTTCCGTTTGATATTCCCGAAGCGGAGACTGAGATTGTGGAAGGTCCACTTGTAGAATATTCCGGTCCCTGTCTTGCTGTTTTCAAACTTATGAAGAGTATGCTCCTCTTTATTCTCCCTTTCTTCCTTATCATCCTTTTCTTCGGGGGACTGAGACTGGATGGAATCAACCTTCTCTGGACATCTCTGGAGT
>JAUVEU010000120.1 GCA_030594645.1 Candidatus Aegiribacteria sp. | reverse complement strand
GCAATTCTCTACCAATCGCTTATCTTGCATTTCGTGAGATACGACTCCACTCATAATTCCGTTTTTATTATTATCTCCACTGGGGGGTAAACCATAAAGATGCAGTGAACCGAATTCCTGTTGAGGTGTATCAGCATTTGTGTAGCCGCTTAATTCGATAGTCATGTCCACTTCCCTCTCCAACTCCTGAAACAGTATCCGAAGATTCTGTATTGTCACCCTTAGATTCCGGGCGTTCTGAAGTATGCAAATCCTTATAGGGTGCTCTGAATCACCTGGGAGTGAAGGTATCCATGCAGCAATTGGCGGCGGTTCGACTATTTCAATACAGTTTCGGATTGAACCCAGAATATGCTCAAAACGATCATTTTCAGCGGAGAACAGTGCGGTAATAGGCTGTACTAAAATATCATTCTTAGATATTCTATACTGCAGTTTTCGTCCACCTCCGACAGCACGGACGAATCCAGTATCAACAAGCTTCTTCATAGCCTTCCTTGCACCGAGTGTGGTAAGATCGGCCCTCTCCGCAGCATCTGCTATTGAAATGGGACCATTAACCTCTGTAATCATCACTCTGAGGAGTCTTATCTGTGCTTCGGTTCCAAGTATAGCGTTCAGCGGATACCGAAATACGTTCTGTCCTTTAGTTATTGGTCTCATGATACTGCTCCAGCCTGCAGGAATCTACATATACTATAGTATCTATTAAGTAACTATAGTTATTATTTAGTATATGTCAATCCATCTCTCGAAGGTTATGCCAACTTTATATCTGTAATGGATTGTTCTCCCGTAGACTTAGCCCGAATCCTGATTGTTCTGATTCTCATTCGGTTTGGTACCCGGTGGTTGTATTTTGAACTATTGCAATTATTGGATGACCACGATCCGCTGTGTCGCTTCAAAGCCTCCAGAAATCATCCTGCAGAAGTATATACCAGCAGAAATATCAGTTACATCGAATAACATTTCTCCCGTGCCCTGTCCGCTGTGCATCTCCCCGATCAGTCGACCCTGGAGGTCGTAGATCCTGAATTCTACAGCAGACTGGCCCGGCAGGTTGAAGTTGACAGCCAGGAGCTCCGAGCAGGGATTGGGCAAGCATTCAAGAATATTACCCGGTCCATAAGCGACTTCAGACTCCTCCCCGATACTTGTCTGGTTGAAATAATACATCCCCATGTCTGTGATTGTCCCGTCCGGATCATAGGGGAAGGTCGGATCACCTGCATCGATGCATGGGGAGGTGACTGTAAGATGATAATCATCCAGGGACGGATTATTGAACTCCGGATCCAGGAAGATGTTGCTGTAGCAGTCACATGAGTCGCTGTTGTAGTTGACACCCACAAGTGTCCCGAAACCGGTCACTCCGGAACCACCAATGTTAGTAGTGTTGTCGTAGAAGTCGCTGTAATCCACTCCTTGCAGGCCGCCTTCGATGCAAATGTAGATTGCTGCATTGGTGGCGCAATGCGCGAAGATGCTGTTGCTGACAGACAGGACGCCGCCGGGCCCTATGAAGACCTGGAAGAGTGGGGCGAGACCCCAGATGGTGCAGTGGTCCATTGTCACAGAAGCATTGCTGGAATAACCATTCTGGTTGAACGCACCCGCGTAGAACCCGTCGTTCTCATAGAAGAGGCAGTACGAGAGGTCGAAGTCGGTGTTATGGGAACAGATCCCCCCGCCTCCATCGTAGGTACTAATTCCGTAGCACTCGTTGTACCCGAATACGCAATTCTCGACAGTGACAGTGCCCTCTACATCATAGGCGTGTATGGCTCCGCCTTCATTGTCGGCGGTGTTCCCGAGAAACGTACAGTCGGTAATATTTATCGAGTCACCGAACCAGTTGCCGATCCATATGGCTCCCCCGTCAATGGTAACATGATTATCCTCGAAGAGGCAGGCTGTAATAACCCAGAAAGATGACCTCAACGCCCGGGTTTATGATGAGTGACTGACCTGTTGGTATTGTGATGTGCCCGGTTACGTAGTAGGGTGAGTTTGCCTGGTACCAGGTGCCTGACACATTTCCACCCGGGATAGTATCCGCAGAAGCGAAGGTCACAAGCAGGTTGCTGCCCGGTAATTCCACCGAGGACAATAGACTAAAAATGCAGATGATAGTGCAGAAATTAAAAAAAAGAACTCTCCTGAGATTGATCCTGAGATACTCCGATTCACCAGATGACTGATACACCGTCAAATAATGACTGCTCAGTCAGGGACAAGAATCTGTCGATGATCAGTCAACCCTGAATAACTCCCTATATGATTATATGTTTGTAAAACATCTGAAGCAATGAGCAACATAAAACTCTTATTACAATCTATCCTGGTTATTGATGTGACCTTGCTCCCGAAAACTGGACACATTCAAGTTTAGTGATCATTCTTATCGAAGGAGGTTGGAATGAGCAGGAAGCGGTTTTCGGAGGAGCAGATTATCTATGCATTGAAGCAGGCTGAGAATTGTAAACCCGTGTACGTCATCCCTGCGATCTGATGGATCTCAACAGGTTAGTATATTACCACTGAAACCGCTGAAAACCTGAGTGCTTCTGAAATTTAGTACCCCGTGGTAGACGCTTTCATAAATATATGATCAAACGGAACATGGGCTGAAATCAAGCGTAGCTTATAGGAAAAGTCACTCGGAATCAAGCAGTGGTTTTATGATGCTTATTCAGCTTAGACTCCTGGAATCATGTTTTGATCAATACTATTTTCAACCTCATTAAGTAGATCCTGCAATTCCTGTTCAGGCAGATACCTGCCGCGGAGAACAACTCCATAGATCGATCTGATGTTCTCTATGTCTTCCAGTGGATTTTCGTTCAGTATTACCATATCAGCAAGCTTTCCAGGCTCCAGGGTTCCTCTTTCATCTGAGAGACCCAGAAATATCGCTGGATTCAGTGTTGCGGCCTGAATCACTTCCATCGTGGATAATCCTGCCTGGTTGAGAAGTGCCATTTCATCGTGGAGGCTGAACCCGGCAATGATGAAAGGGGCGCCAAGGTCAGTTCCTGCCATGATGTTCACACCTGCATCGTTCAGTCTACCTACAAGATACAACTTATCACCCATTGATGCAGCTCGCGGGAAAAAATCTTCCCACCATTTGTATATTTCGGGCTTCACGTATCTAAGCAGTGGTACAACGGATGGATTCGCATAGAGCTCTTCGCTTTCAGCGATACCCTTAGCTACGATAAGCGTTGGTATATGCCATGTATCATTCGTAACGAAGGTTTGAATCAGATGTGTGAGTTTAGACTCATCAATTGACGACAGATCATCGTTTGGTTCCTCGTCAGATACGAAATCCCAGACACCGGTCAGGTGCTCGATGCTTCTCTGACCAGCGTTACTCGCCTCTTCGGCGGTGATGCTGACAGGTACATGTCCGGCAAATGATATATCTGACAGATAAGCCTGGTCAGCTATTGCGAAATAGACTTCCCTGGAAGGGAGAGTATGTACTTTAATAAAGTCGACATTGCGATTGATCAGTGATACAACTGCAGCTCGTGCCTGATCTTCAGTCTCCAGGGCCCACTGCCATGGAAGAAATTCCCATTCAAGGCTATCAGGAAGAGGACCGGTCAGGATTACACCGGGAGTGAAAATGGTCGGACCGAAGATTTCTCCGGAATTAACTTGATCCCGGACGGATAGTATTTCATCGATCATTAACTCCAGGTCAGGGAAAATGAGTTCCCCTGCGCTATCAAGCTGAATTATGAGGCTCCCCATATCACGAACCAGGGTTACCCCATTTGCCACGAACAGTTTAAGATTCTCGGTATCTGAAGTCAGATGAGTATGCATATCGCAGAGACCAGGAATCAGGAACTTCCCTGTAAGGTCAATAACCTGTGCATTTTCAGGTATCTCAACCTCAGTCGATCTCCCGATTTCCGAAATTGTCTCTCCCCTGACTACTACACTCATATCAATCTGGGCTGATGCACCCGTTGCATCGATTACAGTGACATTAGTGAAACACAGCGTACGTTCAGTGAGTTCATCTGGGCTGCTTATATGAATATCCTCCGCATTTGCAGCACCTGATAAACTTAGAAGGATAGCACAAAAAAGAACGGACACGATCATAGTTGCTGTTTTCACCTTTCATCTCCCTTATGTTAGTATCCATCAATAATCAAAACTGCTATCAATTCACCTCCCGGTGAAAGATGAAGCATACATTCATGATCGGCTCACCATTATTCTTGCGTTATGCATACAGGCGTTTATATATCAGGTCAAGGATCGCGGTTTATGGGTGTTGGGGTTAATCCAGGATAGCAGAATCACAGGGTAATACACCGGATACTTCAGAAATGAGAAGAGGCGGAATATGTGGGATATGAGATGTTATTCTCGCAATCCACTCCAGGGGGCCGGCAACGTCGAAGTTCCTGGCAAGAGTGGGTAGTAATTTAGCCGCTTGCCGATAATCGAACCGCCTGCACCTCGCTCAATGGTCATGGGTGCCATCGGATAGAAAGGAAATCAGAAGCGGAGCGACTGGCATATCGCCTGGTAAACAGGGAAACCAATATGACAAAAGCAAAATACGCGACAATTACAGCGATATATGTACTCATATATTACGCTCCCTGCTTTTCCAGTTCGCTTTTCTCAGCCTGTTCATGATTGCTCTGCCTAGATCAATCTCAGGCAGGGACTCAGAGTGAATAAGGTCCAACCCCGCCTCATCCAGCCTGTGAAGACAGGAAAACAGATTTGCTGCGGCCTCCCGCAGATCGCCCGTGGTAGTAAGAACTTCTACTTTTGCATAGGGAAAGGTGTGTCGCGATGATTTGAAGGCAAGCAGACCAATCCTCCGCCCCTGCTTGAACTCTGTTTCGGGGGTTAAGAGTTGCAGAGGCGTCGTTGGTGAAAAATGACGTGACAGCTGCCCGGGAGACCTAGGTCTGTTCGAATCGCACCCGGGGATAACCACTTCACCAATTGCGCTCTCAATATCTTAACCCGCCGGTTCCACAAATTCTGACAGAGTCAACTTCCATCAGGTTCCTGTTTGTACTGCTTCCATTCTACGTGTCAGATTCAATTTTGAAATTCCTGGTGTACTTCATATAGGAATATACTCCTTATTGCTCTGCAACAAATAAGAAACCGTCCAGACTTGAGGCTCTTCATGTCTTTGCATCCTATTGAATTCAAGCTGCCAGATGATTGTAGAGAATTCTAGTTCGTGACTATCGCGAGCTTCCCATATCTCTTTAAATCGAAATGCACTTCCAGTTGCAGGGTCTATCTGCCATTCAGGAGAGAAGAATCAGATTAGTGGACAGGAATCGAACGGCGACGGCGAAACGTGGCCGCAAGCCACAACTCCTGCGGAGTCACTGGACAATGTTCAGGGATGGAGCAGCCGGAGGACGCCCCTCGCTGCTGCCGAGCTTCTAACCGAAATCTCCTGGAAATCACTCTTTCTCCCGATTCGCTCAGGGCAAGCTCACCTGTGCTGATCAGCTTAATCGATAAGCTTCAGCTTCTTAGTTCTCGACCAACCTTTGATCTGTTTCTCTCTTCGCACTGCGTCATCCCTGAACTCATACGATTCCTGGCGAAGAAGGTGTGCTTTGTGTTGCTTCATCCTGTGATCCATATCGGTAGTAATACCTGTGTAGAGCTGTCCATTCCTATTACAAATATATAGAAACCACATTGTATACCTTCCTGATCAGCAAGCTTCTCTCAGTGAAGATATCAGTAAAGCAATGAACCGCATATTCATGCGGCTCATTACTTTACTGGTACCCCCGACGGG
>JAUVEU010000122.1 GCA_030594645.1 Candidatus Aegiribacteria sp. | reverse complement strand
CCTTCCGGCGCTGATGGCTTCGGTGTGGGCTTTGATAATAATGGATACTCAGGACGATATTACATAAACAGCAGCACCTCATCCCAGATATACCACTCAGATGGATCTGACACCTGGAGCGAGATTCCTAATCCTGCTGGTCCTGATGGCGCTGGAATTGATTTCAATGCTATGATGATGGATGGTCTGCTTTTTCAGGTTTCCGCTGTAAGCCCCTATCAGTTTTATAGTATTAATCCCGACAGCGGCAGCTACGATACTTACGAACTTCCCGGTGTAAACGGGGAAATCAGCGGTTTCATGGTTCATGAAATATGTACATCATATGAACCCAATGCGTTGATCCTTACTACAAGATACGGTCACGAATTCTTTTTCTACTGGTCCGCCGGCAGTGAGTATGTGCAGTACGGCCAGGAGCCATGCCCGATTACCGTCTCCGAATCACTGGGACTCACCCTGGGCGCATCAGGATACGTTTACTGGAGCTACAAAGGGGTAGATCAGGAATACTACATAAGCCTCCTTCAAATAGATGTTTTCGGTGGGATTGATGATGATCAGTCTGATGCCGGGGCTTTGTCATTGAGTGTAATCAGAAATCCATCCATTGGTTCTGCATCTCTCTCTGTGAATCTTACAGCAGCGGGTCCGGTAACACTCGAAATTTTCGACCTTACTGGAAGACTGCAGGAAGTGCTGAATGATGGGCAGCTTGCCTCCGGTGAGAATATCTTTAACTTCAGTGGTCCTCCAGGACTCTATATCGCGGTTCTAAGGAATGCCGAAAATGAAGCAAGAGAAAGCTTCGTTCTGATAAGATAGCACAATACCCGTTTCCACAGGAGTGGGAAGTTATCTGCACAACACGTTCAAATGAGAAGTGAAAGTTCACACATTGACGGGTAGCAACTATTTACAGTATTGTATAATCAGGAAGGGAATTCGAATAACCTTCAGGCGTTATTCGAGGCAGTATTTATATTGAAAACTGCCAATCGATTAACGGCATGAAACGGAGTCACAGAATTCTTATATCAGCTGATAGATGAGTATCAGCGGAAGAGTAAACATTTACAGGAAGGACTGATGTGAAAACACTGGGTGTGATTTTACTGGTGCCTATTGTCTGTTTTGGTGCTTCGATAGACAGGACGCTTGAGGCGCCGGATGGTGACATCAGCGGGCTGGCCTGGGGTGAAGGCAGGCTCTGGTGTCTTGATGAGAGTTCCTCCTGGGTCTATGGTCTGGATCCTGTAACGGGTGCTGTTGAAGTCAGCTTTGATTTCATCGGTTACTCGACCTACGCTCCTGCAGGTCTTACCTACTACGGCGGGAAGCTGTTCGGAAGTTTCATAAGCGGAGGCTCGAGTTCCCGAGTATACTGGTACACCACTTCCGGCTCCTACGGGGGCTATGACGTTTTCTGTTGAGGCTCGTATCTCCCGTCGGTGACGGGACTTGGCTGGGACGGAACTAAACTCTACACAAGCACTACATACGGCAGTTATGAAGGCTGCTATACATTCAATTATTACACCACTTACTTTTCAGGCAAATCAACATACATTCCCGGTTTCTGGGGCTCAGAAAGCGGCTACGATATCGCCTACCATGATAGCAATATCTGGATGGCGGTGGATAACGCTACAAGCCCCGTCAGATGCTACGAACAGACATCCGGCGGTGTACTTTCGATGATTCCCGCGGACATTGGAATCGGTTCGGACATACACGGAGTCACTTACGAAACCGGCACAGATACTCCATTCCTCTGGGTGAGCAACCAGACCACAGACGAGATTTACAGGATAGACATTTACACAGGAATCGCTGATGACGATGTAATTATCCTGCCGGAAATGCAGCTATCCTTAAGCTCCAACCCCTTCTACTCGTCTGTCGTGATATCAGGAAGCGGTTTCTCAGGCAACTCCGTTCTGGAGATTCACGATGCGGTCGGCAGAATGATAGAGAGTTCGAGCTTCAGCGGAACATACACATGGTTTGCATCAGGACTGCCCACCGGCACATACATAGTGACTGTAACTGACTGCGAAGGCAGCAGGGAGTCCATGAAACTCCTGAAGCTCTAGTTCTTACAACAATAGAGAAGCCCTGTGGGTCGTTAAGGCCCACAGGCTTTTCAAAAACAACCCAATCCGAAAGTGCCACCCACCAATAAACGCGACATAAAGAGAGATTTGAAGTGAAAGCGAATTTCCCCGAAGGGAAATCCAGTGAAGCGCATGAAATTAAACTGAGGCTGGAGTCAGGTGCTGTATGAGTTTGGGAATCGTCAGAACCGAAGCGGTCTTGAAGGAAGGCCGGCAGGCAGTTGCCTGCCGGCTCTCTAGGTCAACGGGCAGGATCAGGAGGTGCAGAAGGCGATGTGGTCCCAGATCCTGTAATCGGGGATTCGGTTCCAGCCTCTTGTCAGGTTCATGGCCAGGCGTAACCAGATGACATAGGCACATGGATCAAGCATGGATATGTCGAAGTGCTGGCCTCCAGGCACACTGCAGGCTTCACCGGCTGTGATGGGGGCGTTGTAGGGAGATGGAAGGGGGGGATTTCCCTCAAGGTAGACGTCCACATCGGCAGCGAAGGGGTGGTATGCCGTGAAGAAAGCGTGGAGATCATTACTCATCTTCTCGCAACCGTTTCCGGCAGCAATCATTTCTTTGATATCCAGCGAGACGACCGCCCTGTGCTCATACGTATCTCCAACCCAGCCGGGATGGCGAATGTACTTGTAGCTGGTGTTGCTGATGACGATCTTATTCAGGGTGTTGCTGTCTGAGACCACTCCAGTGGAGATGGGGCATGCCTCGAACTTTATGGCGAAAGTGTTTATTCCCGCCTTCTGGCTGGAAGGTATCGGGTCGCCGGCCTTGTGAGGTGTGCCGGCGGTAAGATCGAATGATTCGTAGGTCACCTTCGGTGTATTGAATTTAAGCATCCAGCTGTTTGGCTTGAAGAGTCCTGGCACCGTTGATCCCGGAAGCCCGAGTTCGTTCTCTACAGGCACTTCAATCCAGCCGTCGGAATCTACGGTCTTGTTGTAAGAAGCTCCGGAATTGTTCACGTAGTAGTTATTCGTGTGAATCTCCCAGGAAGTACCCGTGTGCTTCCAATACTGCCTGTGACCGATATGCGTTGGAGGGATCATGTCGGCTGTGATCGGTTTCCATGGACCGAGCACTCCACCTGAAGAGTACTCAGCGTAAAGGAATCTGTATTTCATGCCGATTGGATCATCGCCGTCGGGGAGGATGCCCCGCAGCGAAAGAACTCCAGTAAAGGCATAGTTGCCGCCTTCTCCAGTCTTGTCAGAAAGGCCATCAGCTGTGAATTCAGAATTCACATTGTAGTGTCCTACATCTGTGAAGAGGGGATAAGTATGGCCCGGTGGAACTCCCTGTTCTTCACTTAAGCAGAGTTCTACGCAGAAGCAGGGACCGGCATTCTCCCGATCCGGTTTCCTGCCGCGCGACGACGGCTCGACAAGGAGCGGGGTGCCTGACAGAGCTTCGATACGGAAGAAAAGGTCTGGCCCTCCAACCATTTCCCAATTGAGACTTGGGAAAGGCGTCTTCTTGAAATCCGCTGAAGTGTAGAATATTACGAATTTGCCTGTGGAATCCGTGATTGCACTGCCCAGACTGTCGTGTTGCAGCCAGTCTACATCAGATGCGAATACCTTTACTCCGGAGATCGGTACACCGGTTTTGCAGACTGTCACTATACCGCAGATGACCCACAGATCAACCTTTGCGAGGATTGCGCAGAAGTACCTGTTCGGGATGGTGTAAGACCAGAAAGCTACCAGATCCTTCTTGCGCTCCATCCACTCGGGCTGGATGACAGTTACGGTGAACTGGACGGGGTTGGGGAGTGGTCTTCCGTCTGGATTTAAATCGGCAAGGATGTCTATACGGACCGGTCCTCCATCATAGTTGTTGTTCTTGATATGGCATTCGTAACCTCCGTCTTCTCCGATTGTTCCCTCACCCAGGAACCCATCTTCGTCACCGGTATTACCGAAGCCGAAGGTGTACTTGGGGTTGGCGGCAACCTTCTGGACAACATCCTTTCCGTCGATGAGGTAGAGGCGTACCTTCCAGCCGCTCATCGGGATTCTGCACTCTTTGCAGACCTGTCCGAAGAGCTGACCTTTCAGAATGTAACTCATAGTATTTCCTTTCAAGCTAGAATGCGGCAGATATGAAAACTGTCGCTGGTGAGGAGCCGTGTGTTCAGGATTGGAAATAGAGAGAAGATCCGCTATCTCAGTGACAGAGCTATTGAAATACTAAACTGATATAGAACGCTAATATATCATACGAATACATATAACGTGGAACACTACGGATCAATAATGAAGTATTGATGATAGTAGTCATATTATGATTGCTCTGTACCTCCCTTCATAATCAATAATATTAACAAATAAGTATTGTATGCTGCACACCAGGTGTCAACTACAATTGCGAGGATGCACAAATAGGATTCAATATCCGCGCATAAACCGGATATTGAAAACTCTGAAGAGGTACATGATAAGATTATAGTATTCCGAGCATCCAATTATCAGGGATAGAAGCTGCGGATAATTGTAATTAGAGTGTGAAAAGCATACGGTACAGGTAACAGTATGTATGCTGTCACTTTAGATCAGCTGATGGCATCACTGTTTGGATGGAGATATCCGTTTCAGTGCAGGATAAGAGAATCACTGATTACTCAATGCTTTGACAGGACAGTACTGCCTCTGTATTGTTGTATTTGACAGGATATTATGGTGAATAATTCCAGGAAGGAACAGATATGAAAACGGTAATCTACTGGTTCTCTGGAACAGGTAACTCATTCCATCTGGCGAAAGCCATGCAGGAAGGTTTGGATGATGTAGAACTGATTCCAGTGGCAAAAGCCCTGGATGATGATATTGAATCATCAAAGCGAATAGGACTGGTGTTTCCTGTATATGCCTGGGGACCACCGGCAATTGTGGCAAAGCTTATCGCGAAACTTCCATCCGATATTCCGGAATATCTGTTCGCAGCTGCAACTTACGGAGGTGACCCGGGTTCTACAATGGCTATAACTCGAGGGATGCTCAAACGAAGAGGGCTTGTGCTGAATGCATGTTATGCGGTGAAAATGGTCGAGAACTACCCGCCCATGGGAGGACCCCCGGCAGAGGAGAAACAGCGTAAGATAAACGGCGCTGCTGAGACAGAGATAGATCAGATCATTAACCGAATAAGGGAAGGGGCCTCTGGCGATTTCGCAAAGAAAAACATGTTCTTCTCCATTATTGGCCGTATGGTTTATCCGATATTCAGGAGGGTTCTATCGGTGAAGTCAGTGAGTAAATTCTACGCAGATGAGAAATGCTCCTTGTGTGGTATCTGTGCACAGATTTGTCCTGTGCAGAATGTCCGGTTGCTGGAAGGTGAGAAACCCACATGGGGTAATAGGTGTGAGCAGTGTTTCGCCTGTTTCCACTGGTGTCCGGAGAAGGCTGTTCAGACAGGCAGGAAAACTGTGGATATG
>JAUVEU010000121.1 GCA_030594645.1 Candidatus Aegiribacteria sp. | reverse complement strand
TGTTCCTTGAAATCGAATAACCGGCATTCAGACAAGAGATTACTGCTGACAGATATGCCCGCCAATTTATCGGATTTTAGCATACTTTATGCAACAAATGGTAAAAAGTAGTAGAAATTACGAAAAACTCCTATGAGAAATTCGGTAATTCCCGAATATCATTGACTTGTTGTAATTAGCTTTCTAATGGAACAGTAGATTTGGTATTTACGATAACCTTTATTAGCTATATCTTAAGAACGAATAATTTGTTTCTTGTTTGGAGGTAATAATGAGGTTTGATGAAGCAGTCCAAAACATATACCCGGCAAATGTTCTTAAACGTATTGCTAGTGCTCATGTAATCGATTGTCGAAATTTAAAAGAGGATGAACTCCGGGATGCTTTGCTTGCTGTTAAACCGCAATATCTGCATGAAGATACTGTCGCAAACAGCATTGAGAAAGCATTCTTCACTTCTGATAACCTTTGTACAAGAGTCTTATCGAAGTTAATACTAATAGATATTCTAACTGAACAGCTTGGTTTCGGAATACCATCCGATGAACTTGAAGAAAAAGTTGTCTCAATGGAGCAGAACATAGTTGATAGGTCCAATGAATTGGATATCACCGATCTAGCGGGAAGTAAGAACAGCGAGATGTTTAAAAATCTTGGACTGTATAATTTTGTTCTTGGTGTAGCTTGGGAACATCGAAACACTAAATCTCCAGATGAAGCCAATCTCCTTAGAAGACTGAGAACCAGGTTAGGGATTACTACAGGACAACACCGTATACTTGAAGCAAAGCTTGGAAAGTATCCTAAAGCGAATAATGAGCTTCATAGCCGATCTGAAGTAAGAGATTCGCGGAATCTTCTGCAAAGACTTGGGCTTTTATTCCAGATAAGAGACGACAGAGGATGTTATTTTGATCTAATTCCAGAGGAGCTTGCAGAGGTTATGAAGAAGCTCTTCAAGAAGGAAATGAGGCGTGAT
Organism: Candidatus Aegiribacteria sp.; assembly: GCA_030594645.1. GTDB lineage: Bacteria > Fermentibacterota > Fermentibacteria > Fermentibacterales > JCC-6 > Aegiribacteria. Next base: position 4,615 of record JAUVEU010000121.1, on the reverse strand, counting down.
GGTTATACAATCATGATCTCATACAAATCTTTCAGAACAAAAGCTGTTCTTCAGAATATTCTAAAATCTGTAAACGCAGATTTCAGGCCATCTGATAGTGTCCCCCTTCTCAAGGACAAAATTATAGAAAGAGTCGCACCATACAAAACTCTTCAATTCTTCAGTACAGATGAGTTGCATGACTGGTGCGCTGAAATTGGACTCGCAGTAAGTGGAACAAAGGAACAGCGGATTAGCCGAATTATTGAATATTATGATTCGATGCAAATCAGGAATGTTGAAGACATTGAAGATGAGAGAAAAATCTGGTTTGATGTTTATACTGCTCTAGCTTATAGAGATAGACAGCACTTAAGAGCTGAGAGTATTATCGACAAAGATATTGAAATTGAATCAAAGTTTGAAAAAGCAACAGATTATCTGTTCGAGAAATATCTTAACCATTCGCCTTTGAACCAACCTGGGACAAACAAACCTGATGGGCTTTTAAGCTTTAAGGACATGTATATCATGTGGGATAACAAAAGCAAGGAAACTCCTGGAGAAGTTGATTTGAATTCTCATTTAAAGCAGTTTCACTCATACATGGAAAATGCAAATAAACATGTACCCATATTTCTTGTTATTGCTCCAGCGTTCACTGAGACATCTGAAGCAGTTGCAGTAAGATATGCTTCAAGGAATATTGGTCGCAACATTGTTCTAATAGCAGCACAGGAATTAAAGGAACTTGCAGAGGAATGGGCAAGCGATAATAATAAAAATCGAGAGGATCCTTTTCCTCTTGGATTGCTTGCCAGACCAGGAAGATTCAAAAGGAGTGCGCTGGGAAAGCTCTAATAACATCTTTGATTTGCATGCGACCGGATTCGTAAACCCTTTCTTGAAAGCTCAAATTCAACAGGATTGAAGTGCATCAAGTTAGTGTTCCCGATGGTGTATAACCAGCGTTATTAATCAGTTATACAGAAAGTGAAAAGAGAAAGGATAGAATACTATGGAAAATGTGCATGAACAGATCCAGGAATTGAAGGATAGAATCGAACTGCTGGAAAAGGACAGCCCAAAAGATAAATTATCGATAATTGTATTTTCAGGTTCACTGGATAAACTTATTGCGGCTTTCATTATAGCAACCGGAGCAGCTGCGATGGGATCAGAGGTTACTTTGTTTTTCACATTCTGGGGAACTGCTGCACTGAGGAAAAAATTCAGAGTAAAGAAAGATTTTATGTCCAGGATGTTCGGATTCATGCTTCCCACGGGATTTGATGGGTTAAAACTGTCAAAACTGAATATGACCGGTGCAGGAACTTATATGATGAAGCATCTGATGAAAAAGAAGAATATCGTCACACTCGCTGAATTGCTGGAACTGTCTCAGGAAATGAATATTAAGATCTTCATCTGCGAAATGTCAATGGATTTGATGGGAATGAAACACGAAGAGATGGTTGACTATAAAAATCTTGAATACTGCGGAGTTGCGAAATTCCTGGCAGAGGCTCATGAGAGCAGGAACAGCCTTTTCATATGATCGAATGGAGTATTTTCTTTATTCAGGGAAGGATTTAAAGGAAGAATGGAATAGAAGATTCTACAGCGGAATCGAAAAAACAATAGGTGAATTCTCCGGGTGTACTATCCTGGTGACTGTTGGCTTCAAGCATAAACACTGGTTAATAAACAAACTGCAGGAACGTGATTATATCATCCAGAGATACATCGAAGATTACGCATAGGATCAATATCAGTTTATCAGCACTTTTTTGAACGTTCAGATGCAGCGGGATTGAAAACAGAAATAATGTATCCTGCTGCTTCCTGCCACGGGATAATGTGAACAAACCATGTTCAAATCTTAATACTCTCTTAACAATGGTTCTTTATCATGGGCCTGCAGCTTGTGAATACAATGTTGGGAGATAAGAATGAACCCTGAATTACGCAGCAGGAATCGATGGTGGCTGTCAATGATGCTATCCGTTCCATTCTTCTTTCTGGGAAGCTTTCTGGTGGTACAAAGCACTCAATTGCCTGACAAGCTGATTCCATTCTTTCATAGCGGTCATTTCATCGTGGGAATGCTGCTTATTATGGCACCTTTGCTTGTGGTCGTTATTCTGTCTGTGAGCTTGAAAAAGGCGCGAAGTATGACGAACAGGCTCATGAATACCGGTTTGATCGGTGTCGCCAGATTTGTATCGATCTATGAAAGAACGAGAATGACAAATGACGGGCCATTAATACGGATCGAACTGGAGATAACCACCGAAAGTCATGATCCCTACAGAACAGTTTATATAGAGAACGCAAACCTGCTAAAACCTGCTGTTCTATATCCAGGGAACAGGTTCAGGGTCATGGTTGATCCCTACGAAAAGAAAAACATACTGATAAACTGGACACCGCTGGGTCTGCTGAATCCAGGTCAGGAGTACGCGGAAATCCGTGATTCGAGAAAAGCGATCACTCCGTTTCCTGACAATACAGGAATTTCAGAGTGCATACCCAGTCTATCAATATGATTTATTCCCGGTATCAAGTGATGCCGCAGCGAATTGCAGACAGTATCAGTGCAGAAATAAGAAGTAATCGTGAGCCGGGTTCCTTTCTCAAAAACCAGGAGATACTGATAGTATCTGCTTCAACTGTATAACCAGCGGATGCTTTTGCTCCCCGCACACAGATCTCCCCCGGCTCACATTGGTTGATTTTCATACTCCATCACGAACACTTCAGAATGACGGATGATAAAACCTTAAATACAGCTAGGAGCCAAATGACACTTATAGAAGCTGTTCGCAGAATCTTCTGGAAAAGCGGATTACCCAAATTTCTGGATCTGCTCCGTAGAACCGCCTTCAGGCCCATTCTGTATCTCTGCACCTGGAAACCCGGTATCATTCGCGTGGTCCTGATGAAGATTGCTTACAACATATGTATGTATCCCAGCGAGATACTCTGCATAGCCAGAACTATCGAGGAGAGACGTCCCTGTCGCCTTCTGGTTTTCGGACTTGGTAATGACAGCATGTTCTGGTCGCTGCTGAACCGCTGCGGGGAGACGGTGTTTCTTGAGGATCATCCCGTATGGTTCAGCAGAGTAACCAGCCTTAACCAATCAATTAATGCCTTTCTTATCGAATACAACACTTTATTGCTTGAATGGCATGAACTTCTCAATCGCCCCGAGTACCTCCAAATGGATTTCCCCGGGGATATAGGAACGAAATCATGGGATGTAATACTCGTCGATGGTCCGGTGGGATGGAAGAATACCGCTCCGGGAAGGATGAAGAGCATCTTTGCTGCAGGCAATCTAAGAACCTCATCTGCAGATGTGTTCATTCACGATTGCAACAGGAAGATGGAGCAGGTCTATTCAGATCGATACCTGGGAAGCCACAATCTGGTCAGTCAAGTTGGAAAATTAAGGCATTACCGTTTCAGCGACCGACCGTGTCATCTCATACCATCAGACTCATCTGTTAATTCCGAGTTGAAGATAAAATCCTGCTCAGGCATTCCGGTAACAGCTGTATGAAACCGTTCGCGACATGTTCCGAATCACTTCGATTTAACTACGCCTTCAGTGTATTTAACAACATCAGAGGAGGTCGAGAAATGAACGCCATAAAATGTGATATGCATGTGCATTCCTTTCACTCCCGAAAAAGTTCTCGATGGATACTCCGTTCCCTGAAGACTCCCGAATGCTTCACTCCGCCTGAACTGGTCTACTCCATCGCGCGGAAGAGGGGTATGGATCTGGTCACTATAACGGATATCAATACAATCGATGGTTGTCTTGAAATTGCTGAGCTGCCGGGTGTCTTCATCAGCGAAGAAGTATCGACCAGGCTCCCGGAGTCAAGGAAAACCATCCACCTTCTTGTCTACGACCTGACACCGGAGCAGCATCAGGAAATTTCTACACTCAGGAGAAATTTCTTTGAACTGGTTGACTACCTTAAAGAGGAGAAACTCCTGCACTCCATGGCCCACCCATTCTTCTTTCCCGGGGAGGAGTTGACTCCCGGTGAATTTACCAGAGTTGTCAGATGCCTCGATCTGGTCGAGTCCCTGAACGGAACCAGGTCCAGATATGAGAACAATGCCGTGGCGTCAGTGGTTCGGGCTGCCAGAGAGAATCATTCCTTCTGCGGTTTCACTGGTGGATCAGATGATCATTGCAGCAAATTCATTGGCCTGACGTACACTTCTGTAGAGGGTGCGAACGATATCAAAGAATTTCTTGACGGAATTCGACAGGGAAGGGGACTGCCTGAAGGACAGAATGGCAGCGCCGTCAGGGCAGCCTACTCTATATATTCTATTGCATATTCTTTCTACCGTGACAGATTTACCCACAAGAAAGTTCCTGCAATGGCCACACTGGTCGCCGACAGATTCTTTCATCCATCAGTAGCTGACGAAGAACCGACTGTCTGGCACAAAGCTGAGTTTCTCTTTCATCAGATACTGAAATGGTCCAGGCACTCCAATGAACTTGACTTCGAGGCTTTTCTTGTAAAAGAGCTGATGGATATCGGGAAGGATCTCGATCTATCTCCGAAAAACCCCAAGCTCATGCATGAGGGGATTGATGAAA
>JAUVEU010000103.1 GCA_030594645.1 Candidatus Aegiribacteria sp. | reverse complement strand
TGAGGAATCTGGAACGCCTTGCGGCTCAATACCTTCACTGGGGATCATGGTGGAAACACCTGCTGCAGCGCTGGCAATTGATTTCCTGATTCCTCATATTGATTTTGTTTCAATAGGGTCAAATGACCTTACACGGTACACTCTTGCGGTTGATAGAGGAAGTCCTTACGTGTCAAATCTCTTCGATTCTCTCCACCCTTCGGTTCTAAGACAGATAGAACATGTATCAAGGAAATGCAGGGAAGCTGATATCTGGGTCGGCATATGCGGACAGATGGCAAGCAATCCACTGGCTATACCGCTTCTTCTTGGATTCGGGCTTAATGAACTCAGTGTATCCCTGACACTTATTCCGGATGTCAAAAAAATGATCAGTGTTATAAACATGAAAGAAGCTGAAGTACTTGCAAGAGAGTCGCTGATGATGGAGTCCGGGAAAGAAATAAGAAAGTATGTACTTGAGTACGTCGAATCAAGGTATCCTGAGATAATTCTGGATGAGATTCACCGCGATAATAATGATCGGAGAAACTGAATGCATGCAATAATTCCAGTTGCGGGGAAGGGTACAAGACTAAGACCCCATACATGGTCTACACCAAAGCCTCTTCTGCAGGTTGCCGGTAAGCCGATACTCGGACACATAATTGACAGGCTCGTTTCCGCTGGAGTGGTGCATGTAACCCTGATCGTCGGCTATCTGGGAGATATGATCGTTGAATGGACAAAAAATGAATATCCGGATATCAATGTCGATTTTGTGAAGCAGAATAATATGGATGGTCTTGCTTCCGCGGTTAATCTTGCTGCCCCAGTGACCGGAGATGGAGTAACTCTTGTAGTACTTGGAGATACTATCTTCAGTGCTGACCTTTCCAGGGCAATTGACCCTGATCGGAATATGATTGCAGTGAAACAAGTAGATGATCCCGGCAGGTTCGGAGTTGTTCTGCTGGAAGGAGACAGGGTGGTCAGACTGGTTGAAAAACCGGAGGAATTCATCAGCGATCTTGCGATTGTAGGTATATACGGGTTTTCATCCGGTACAATACTTATGAGTGCTACTTCAAGACTTATTAAGAGCGGCAAAAGGACACGAGGGGAATATCAGCTTACAGACGCAATGCAGCTGATGCTGGATGAAGGGTATGACTTTGGTGTTTTCGAGGTAGACAACTGGTTTGACTGCGGGAAACCGGAAACATTACTTGAGACAAACAGGATACTCCTTAATTCCGGAATTGGTGAAAGCGGAGCTTTGATTGTGGATTCAGTTATAATTCCTCCAGTCAGCATGCCGGAAAGCGCTGTTATATCTTCATCAATAGTAGGACCGCATGTTTCACTTGGATGCAATACAAGAATAAAGAATTCAATAATATCCAATACAGTAATCGGTGAACACTCCAGCATAGATCTGGTGAATATCAGAGATTCAATCATCGGGGACGATGTCTCTGTATCAGGAAAAGCTGATAAACTCAACGTCGGTAACTCGAGCAAAATTGAATTGTAGCACTAATCACGTATGAACGACAGTATACCGGTAGTATACGCTGACTCCCTCGTGAACAGGGGCGGTACAGGAGTGTACCTGCGGCGATTACTTGAAGGTTTTATTCAATGTGATGCGCATGTTCTTGCAGCTGCGGGAAATAGACTGATAAAACCATCTGAAGCTCTTAGTTCCGATCTTTCGGCTGGCGGCATGCTGAAAGTATTTCACGAGAATATTACGTTACCTTCTCTTGTGGCATCTGTATCTCCTTCAATAGTACATCTTCCCGCTTTTGCAGGTAGAGCGCCGGGGGGAATACCGTGCGCGGTTACTCTTCATGACCTGGCATTCCTGGCAGACCCATCCTGGTTTCCACTGTTGAGATCTATCTATTATCGTCTTTATTTCAGCAGAGTTGCGAGAAGGGCCGATGTATTGATGGTTGACAGTGATTTTACAGGAAGAGAAGCGGTGCGTCGACTGGGCATAGATCCGGAAAGAATCAGGAAAGTATATCTTTCAACCGAATCCATGCAGCTTGATCCTGGAATATTCCGGAAGTCAAGCGGAATTCGTGATAGATACATTCTCTTTATCGGAACAGTTGAACCAAGAAAAAACATTTCCAGCCTTCTTACCGCCTGGCAGGATGTTCGCAGGGAATATTCCGATCTGAAGCTTGTAATTGCCGGAAGATGGGGGTGGGGATCCGCTGCCCTGAAGAATCTGCTCAGGAACAGCAGTGGAGTTCTCTGGACAGGTCAGCTTTCTGACAGAATTCTGAAAAGCTGTATAACAGGTGCTGAATTGCTTGTCTATCCATCATTCTATGAAGGATTTGGCCTTCCACCTCTTGAGGCGGCATCGGCTGGAGTCCCCTCGGTAGTCACTCCGGCGGACGCGCTCGTTGAGATATTCTCAGGAATTTCCAATGTTGCGCTGAATCATAATCCAGATTCGATAGCCGTAGCGATTCTCGAATCTCTTGATAAAGTTCACGATAAAAAGAGGCTGATTGAATTCGCCTCCGGATTCTCAATGAAACGGATGGCAGATGAAGTGCTCGGTGTGTACAGGGAGTTCTCAAGATGAAAATTCTTGAGGTCTACAAAGACGTGCATCCTTTCGTTCGAGGAGGAATTGAGCGATACATACATGATCTTTCATTATTCCTGGCGGAGAATGGTCATGATGTGGAAGTACTGATTGCAGGAGACAGCAGTGATGGTGCCGATATTGAGATGTCAGGCTTTAAAGTCAGGACAACTCCCTGTATCTGCAGAGTAATGTCAAATCCGATCTGCCCTGAATTAATTGATACTTTAAGAGAAATTCCCGCTGATCTCGTGCATTTTCATGTTCCTTTGCCTTCAGCGGTTTTATCCTGGATGATGACAGGTCGCAGAACGCCGTATATAGTTACATATCACAGTGATATCGTGAGACAGGCTGCATTTCTTCCACTTTACGGTCCATTTCTTCGTAAATTTCTCCATCGCGCAAGCGCGGTAATCACCACTTCACCTGTCTACGCAAAAACATCAGTATTCCTGTCACGATTGAAGAATATTTCAGTAATACCGATAGGTTCCGACCTGAACCGTTTCAAGCCTTCTGATTCAATGCAAACCGGTGATTATGTTCTATTTGTGGGAAGATTCAGGAAGTATAAAGGTATTCATGTGTTGCTGAAAACCTGGAAGCATTTCCCTGATAGACGGCTTATTATGGTTGGAGGAGGACCGCTCCTCCCGGATATCCTGAAAGCTGTCAGAAAAGACAAACTCAATATCGAGATTATTCATGATCCGGATGATGAAAGACTTGTCCAGCTTTATCAGGGCGCAAAATGCTTTGTCCTTCCATCAACCCTGAGGAGTGAAGCTTTTGGTATTGTTCAGACCGAAGCAATGGCGTGCGGTACTCCTGTTATAAGCACTTCAATTCAAACAGGCGTTCCATGGGTCAACGAGGACGGAGTATCAGGCATTGTAGTGCAGCCTGATAGTCCTGATGCTCTTGCTGAAGCTATAAGACGAATGGATGATTCAACTATTCGCGAAAGTCTTTCGAGAGGTGCCCTGGATAGAGCAAAACTTCTTTTTGACAGTCCGGTTTTGCTATCAAAAATAGAAGCCCTGATGCTGAAAGTGATATCTTTGAACAATAATGGATAAACTCACGGGACATTTCCGTGCGGAAGTATTCCTTGTGCTTCTCGCAATAGGAATTGGTGTACTCGAAAATCTGGTGCCAAAACCATTCCCGTTTCTCAGGCTTGGTCTTGGCAATGTAGTTACTGTATCAGCGATAATAAGATACGGAACGATGACAGGGCTGAGAATTAATATTCTCAGATCAACAGGAGCAGCATTATTGCTGGGAATAATTGCGACTCCAACTTATCTTCTTTCACTTGCAGGCGGAATAGCATCATCCATTGTTATGGGAAATCTGAGAAAAGCATTCTCCGTTACCGGTATATCTGTTATCGGCAGTCTTTGCAGCCTGTGTATTCAATTATTTCTTGCAATGCTTCTTCTGCCCGGTCTTCCAGTGGGTGTTCTTGTTTTGCCGGTCGTGATATGGGGTATTCTTTCCGGAAGCGTAACCGGTATTGTTGCTGTTATATTGCTGAGAAAGGGTTTTCCCTGGATTCGGGAAGCAGGGGTTGATTCAACCTGTTAACAGGGATAGATTAAGATAATACTGGAGGAGATGTGCTTCATAATCGTTCGACTCGATTCTGGATAATAATCTCATTCCTTGGAATGATGACAGGTACTGCCTTTGGAGAGGGAATAGCAGCAATACTTCCGGAATCATCGATAGCTCTGAGGTCATTCTTTTCCGGATCACTTGAGTTTTCTCTGGGTCCTTTTGGTTTTGATCTTATTGTTTTCAGATTCGCTCTTGAGGAAATAGCATTCAAGATGAACCTGATGAGTTTTGCGGGATTGATGTTTGTAGGTTATCTTTACCGCTGGTTCTAGAAAAAAGAAATTCTGACAGGGGGATGAAATGATGTTTCGTCCAGGTACCGGCGAAATTATTCTGATAATAGTTGCTCTTCTTTTACTTTTTGGAGCGAAGCGTATTCCTGATCTTGCACGATCGGTAGGTCAGGCGCTGCATATGTTCAGAAAAGGAATGAAAGAGGAATTCTCAGATAAAGAAGATGATGAAAATGATTCTGAGAACGGAGATAATTTGAATGGCGACAGTTAGTTACAGTTCAAGAGAGATCGATTGTAAACTTGTCTATGCAGGCCCTGGACTTTCAGGTAAAACAACAAATGTTAAATATATCCATTCAGTTATCCCATCTGATGACCGGGGCAAATTAATTTCTCTAGCGACTGGAAATGAACGGACTCTTTTCTTTGATTTTCTGCCTGTTAATTCAGGAACGATATATGGTTTCAAAGTGCGTTTGCACCTTTACAGTGTTCCTGGGCAGGCGATGTATTCGGATAGTCGTCAACTCATTCTGCAGGGCGCGGATGGAATAATATTTGTGGCAGATTCTCAGAGGGCAAGGATGGATGCGAATATTGCAAGCCTGAGAGACCTGAAGGAGAATTTAAGGTATACAAAACGGAAAGGTCTCAGTCTGGTTCTTCAGAATAACAAACGTGACCTGCCTGACGTTCTGCCATCAGAGATGATTAGAAAAGAGCTTGGTCTTGAACGGGTTCCATGTATTGAATCTGTCGCGACAGAAGGAATCGGTGTTTTTGAAACACTTAGAAAAGCGAGCAGGATTGTAATGCGAAGGCTTCATCGACAGTTCTCGCTTGTTCTTGAAGAGAAGAGAGGGTAGGGTGAGCGACAGTCAATCCGTTGATCTTCTCCTGGTAAGGATCAGCAGGGAGGAAGATAAAGAAAAAGTTATTGAAATGCTGATAAGTGAACTGGGAATGTCCGGTGATGAAGCCAGAGAAAAAGTAGATAACTCTCCGAATGTCCTGAGTGAGGGTATCTCAATGGAACAGGCAAGGATTATACAGAACAGAATGTATCCCTACATTGATCTGCTTCCCAGATCCTATGCAACAAAAAAAAATGAAGATGAATCTGAAGAAAATGATGAAGATGAAGATACTCCATCTCCTGAAGTTAACCAGGAGGATATACCTTCAGAAACACTTCAGGAAGAAGATGAATACAAATTAGATATTCAACACGATTATTATGAAACTGATGAAACGGAGGACATCAAAACTGATGAATCTCCGTTAGTTATCACAACTGCTGCGGACGAGGTTTTGTTGATTGAACGATGCCATATCTGCGGTCGTACTCCAACAAATTCTCAGAAACTTGCACCGTGCAGAACATGCGGTGAACTGACCTGTTCAGATTGTTTTAATCGGAAATTACACGTATGCGAGAAGTGCGTATCTGAAGGCAGAGCAGTTGATCGACCGCTGGACAACAAACCGGAATACAAACGGGAAAAGGAACCCGAACATGATTGGAAGCGTGAAACCAAAGGTGATGATAGAAGAAATGCCGAAAGGGGAAAGCTGGATATTCTCTCAAAACTTTCACCTGCTTCTATTTCAATTACAGCCGCTGTTCTTATATTGATCGCGTTTTTCCTTATCGATCCCATTAATCTGTTCAATAATAATCTGAACGGTAACGGCACAGAATCAAGTATTTCTGCAGTAATCCCGGAAAACGGATCCGTACCTGATACAATACTAACAGAAATACATCCAGATACGCTCGAGATCAGTCAAGCAGACACTCTTGTTCCATTTGCAGACAGCCTTGCTGGAGAATCCGAATTACCCCAAACAATAATCTCACTTCGGGATATAAGAATTCCAGAACTTCCTGATACTCCGGATGAGATTGCATTACCAAGGCTTTTATTTTCGACACCGGTTCGCGGAATTCAGATCTACAGAGATTCTCTTACACTACTTTCATACCCTATAGGGTATATAGCTACATCGCTTTCTGTTAAAATCGATGCTATGTCACTGGTTCATACTTCAGATGGATATACGATTTTCATAATGTCAATTCTTCATCCGGAACCGGTTGAGAAAAGAACTGCGTTGATAAGCAGCATTGGATCATTACTTGATTCCACAGTAGTTGATCAGATGGTTCTCTACTATCGTGAAAACGACTATTACGATTCAGATCTGTTTTCTTTTGTCTCAGACAGTTTCAGTGTAATATCACAGTCAAACAGCCCATACTTTCTGCAGAGAAAACAATCGACCATACCGGAAATCAGAACACTGGTTTTTGAAGACATCAGTGACTGGATGACTAATCTGCGCTGATGGTTGTTCCCACTGAAGCATTTCCAGAGGACAGAAACGTTTCAGAAAACCATTTAATTTGAAAGATATATGAAAAACATTAAGAACCTTGTAATAATAGAATCTCCGGCAAAAGCCAGAAGTCTGAAGAGTTATCTTGGTGACAGGTACGAAATAGTTGCGTCCTATGGTCATGTAAGGGATCTCCCCAGACATTACATCGGAGTTGATGAGAAGAACAGCTTCAAGCCAACATATACTATCCTTCCGGACAAGAGGAAAATAGTAGCTCAACTGAAGAAAAAGGCTTCAGGATTTTCAAGAATATATCTTGCTGCTGATCCTGACAGAGAAGGTGAGGCAATATGCTGGCACCTTTCGCAGATTCTTGAGGAAGACGGCAGGATATTCAAGAGACTCAGATTCAACGCTGTAACTAAAGATACTGTACTCAAGGCACTGAAAAATCCAAGTGTTATCGACATGCAGCTTGTTGACGCTCAACAGGCAAGGCGCGTAATGGACAGGCTTGTGGGATACAAAATATCATCCTACCTTCAGAAAATTATCGGAAGAGGGAAAAGCGCAGGGAGAGTCCAGACAGTTGTTCTTAGAATCATTCAGCAGCGGGAAGACGAAATCAGCAGCTTTGTTCCTGTTGAACACTGGCTTATCGAAGCAGAATTCAATCAGAAGAATAAGATCATTAAAGCTGCGCTTTTCACAGTAGATGGGAAAAGAGTCGATAAACCGGGAAAAGCTCCCCGGTCATCCGAAGAGGCTTTAACTGTTTACAACAGGATTATAGACTATACAGGTGAATGGACCCTCTCCGGAATACAAAGGAAAAAAAGATCAGTAAAACCTCCTCCTCCATTCATAACAAGTACGCTTCAACAGGCAGCTTCAACCAGGCTTTCCTATTCACCCTCGAGAACTATGACAATTGCTCAGCAACTGTATGAGGGAATCGCTCTCGAACATAAGGAACGGAGCGGCCTGATCACATATATGAGAACGGATTCTGTTCGAATAAGTCCGGAGAGCATAAAGGAATGCAGGGAGTACATATCCCGAAAGTACGGCAGTGACACGCTGTCTGAATCACAAAACAGGTATCGCAGCTCGAAAGGATCACAGGACGCTCACGAAGCAATAAGACCAGTCAGTACAGAACTGCCTCCTTCAAGCCTTTCCACAGTTCTTACATCTCCTCAGCTTGCTCTTTACTCTCTCATATGGAACCGTTTTATTGCTACTCAGATGAAGGATGCTGAAATAGAGAAGACCACATTCACGGTAACCGGAGCTGATATTGAATTCAAACTTACCGGAGATCGTCTTTTGTCGCGGGGATACTCTTTAATAGATCCGGCATTC
>JAUVEU010000031.1 GCA_030594645.1 Candidatus Aegiribacteria sp. | reverse complement strand
GAAGATCCAGACCGATCTCACTGCTTCTTTCCCTGAGCATATCCGCCATTTCAAGACATGCTCCCTGATTATCAGTTGTAGCGGGAGTTGGAAGAGATCTGATCAACGAGGTTAGATACTCAAGCGGTATATCCATACCCGGAGCAGTTTTAAAGAATGGCCTGAACGTGTACGGATCCTGAGTTATATGCAGAACAAGCGGCAGGATAATTCGTGTGTTTCCTGGAAGAGCGGGAATATGGCACTTCAGAATATTTCCATTCTGTGTAAACGAGCTGGCCAGACAATCAATCCTCTGGTATGGCGGGTGTGATTCAGGCAGAGGAATCTCTACTTTAATGTCAGTCGCGGGGATATCACTGTCATTGCTGATGACGGCCTGGAGGATCAGGAGAGTATCAAGCGTCCTGGTTCCGCTTATTCTGGTATCCAGCCATTCAACAAGGAGGGAGTCTGAAGCGGAATTGGCAGCCAGACTGTAACATCTATAAGCCTGTGGGAACCTTCCTGCAATTTCCAGCAGGACAGCCAGATCAACACCCGCGCGTTGGCCTTCTCTTGCCGCGATCTCGGCGAATAGAATCGCCCGATCCGGTATGTTGCCGAGTGTTACAAGATTCCAGGAAGAATCCTGAGGAGAATAAGTGTATGCCAGAAGCAGAATCAGCAGAAAATTCAACTCTCCAGCCCCTTTACCGGATCCAGCCTGGCAGCTTTCATGGCAGGAAGAACGCCGGACCCGATACTGAGCAGGAATGCGATGAACCCTACCAGAACAACTTCCGGAATAGAGATACTCACAGGGATGTTTTCATGAAACGAGTACACATCAGGGAGCTGAATAATGTTTGTTTCACCGATCAGCCAGCAGCAGGCAAGACCGACAATCAACCCCAGGAATACGCCGATAACTCCTACAAGCGCTCCTTCCCACAGGAATACTCTGAAGATAAGGCTGTCGGTTGCGCCCATCGCTTTCAGAACGGAAATATCACTCATTCGTTCAATTGCCGACCTGGATATGGTTCCCATGATGTTGAATGTCGCTACAAGAGTGATGAGTAGAATTGCCAGAAATGCTCCCATTCTTTCCAGTTTCATTGAAGCTGTCAGATCGGGATTCAATTCCCTCCAGGTTTTGATGGAGACAGAAGCAGGAAGTATTTCTCGGATATCTTCCGCGGTCTCATCAGGAGAGAAACCTTCTGCAGGGTGGATATTTATTCCCGAATAGCCGCCATCGGGCAGATACATTCTCCGAGCCAGATCGAGAGAAATGTACGCAAGCGTTTCATCGTTAACAGGAAGCCCTGTTTCAACCGCGCCGGAGAGAATTGCTCTGCCGATTGCATGGCCCCTGCTGGAGAAGAACGCCTTAGGAGGGAACAGGAAGAGAGTGTCTCCAACCGGGTGAAAGAACTCCTCGGCAAGGTATATACCCATTATGACGCAGTCACTTCCTTCCGGAGTTGACAGGGTCAGTTCCCCGTATGAGAGCTTGTTGCCCATCATACCTTCTGAGAACTCCTTCTGGTCTACCCCAAGTATTCTGCATCCCGAATCTACTCCCCTTGAGGGGAGTCGAATTATCGCTTCTCCCTGTATGAAAGGTGAAATGCTGCTGACCGAAGGAAGAATTTCTATCTCCGCGAGGAAATCGTCTGTAAGATGAAGAACATTTCCGCTGTCGGGCGTGATTGTTATAGGAGAATCAACCGTGATGACGGATTCCTCAATAAAATCCTCAAGCCCTGTAAGTACGCCCATTACAATCATCAGCGCGCCAACTCCAAGAGCTACACCGGCGACGCTGACCACTGTGGAAAAAGCAAAGCGCTTCCTTCTCGGATGCCTTCTAAGGTATCGCCATGCAAGGTGCCAGGAAAGCGAATTCATTATCTCCTCCAAACCAGTAACCTGCAAATATAACCTGCCTTCGTCACGAGCAGCTTTCAATTGAAATGTGATGAAGCAGCCTTACGCGATTTAGTCAGGTTGTATATACTTCATAAGAAGAATCGTCATCCATACTTCGAAATTGAGATTCAATGCATGGGAACATATACTGAGAACCGGAGTTATATTCAATCATCCTGACACCACCTTGCACCGTATGTTCAGTATTGAGTAGTATCCCATATTGAAAGGAGCTGAATTTGCTTCAGTTATTATTGGTTGTATGCATACTGGATATGCGGGTTCAATCAGACATTGTTTCCGTGGATTACTCCGGTTCGGACGGATGTTCGTTTTCAGTAGTAATTGGTGAACCTGATTTCCACAAATATGAAGAATACTGGTATCCTACCATATATGGAATGGGATTATCCCATTCAGAGGGTGAGTATACAGTTCCTGTCAGAACGTATTTCATACCCGTTCCACCCGGATGCGAACCTGTCATTACGTGTACTCCGGTAGATTTCCGGAGAGTTGAGCTGCCCGGTCCGCTCCTGGTTACACCGGTTCCGACCGGTTCCGGCCTGGACACCGAATGGATTATTCCCCTGATAAAGCCATCAGGAAGCCGCGGTAGTTATGCTGAACTCGAAACAATGCATATGGCCGGAACAACCGTTGCCGCTGTAACCGTTATGCCGTTTGCGTTTGGGGACAATTCAAGAATTCCTTCTTCGCTTAATATCCGGCTTGAATGGCCATCGAGAAATGGAAGCCGCGAGATAGACAATCCGCTTCTCAGCGCTCTCTGCCTCCCCTCTCTTGTGTACTGGCCGAATTCCGGTGACCGGGCCTCAAGCCAGTTCTGGGGACTTCCGTGGGTTAGAATAGCAATCTCTTCCACCGGTTTTTATTCAGTAACCGGTGATGAGTTTGCTCAGGCCGGGTGTGATGTAACCGGTGTTCCATCAAGTTCTCTTCGAATGTTCGGAGGGCCCGGAACACAGTTTGACCTCATGTATCCTGGAGAAGAGCATTCACTGAGCGAAATCGCGATAGAAGTAGATGACGGAGGAGACGGAATATTCGATGAATCCGATACTCTCAGGTTCTTCGCGCAGGATCTGAACAGGTATGCTTTCAACGAAGGAGTATCTGAAAGGCTTCATCACCGTTACGCGACCCATAATGTCTACTGGCTCACATGGGGAGGCGAAGACGGCCTGAGAATGGATACTCTTGACGCGACACCTGACGGATCTCCGGCATGGGGCGACAGCCTTCTGCATAGCCTCTGGCAGGAACAGGATTATATCTGGACAGCAGGTTATGAGAAGAGTACCGGATGGGTATGGTCGATGCTTTACGAAAACATACCGGGTTACTTCTATTTCTCAAGTTCATCAATTGACGGCGACGGCAAGCTGGTCATTTCCCTGCTCTCAACCTCCAACTATGATCATGACGTTTCCATTCAGCTCAATGGCGATCTGATTGCCGATACATCCTTTTATGGACGCGGTGAAGAGATATTCGTATTCGAGGGGCTTACTCTTGATCCTTCCATGAACCTGCTGAAAGTGACCGCTGTGAACGACCCCGGAACAGTCTATTTCAACTATTTCCAGGTTGATTATCCTCGGCGCCTGTCTTACGCAGCAGGGCGACTGCTTAGCTTCACCGATATCGTTCAAGGACGGTACACCTTCTCATTGGGAGGTGCTGCGGACTCCTGCAGTCTTCTTGATGTCTCAGATCAATTCGCCACTGAAAGGCTGAAGGGCAGTATAGAAGGCGGACTGCTCAATATATCACATGAAATCGAGCCCGGAACCGAACTGTGGCTCACAGGAATCGACAGTTATCTGTCTCCTGACTCTTTGCTGCCGGCTGAACCAGGGCGGATAATCGGAACCGGAATTCAGGGCGATATAGCTATAGTTGTGGCAGACGATCTGCTCGAAGCCGCTGAACCGCTCGAGACCATATACGGCATGAGAGGCTTATCCACTGTCATGGTCACCGCCGGTGAGGTATACGATGAATTCGGTCAGGGGCTGCGGGATCCAGGAGCGATAAGATCATTTTTCAGGTACACTCAGGATTCGTGGGACGAACCAGCGCAGGCTCTTGTGCTTGTGGGAGACGGCTCGTACGATCCGCTTATGCATGTAACTTCCACGCCTACAATGATTCCGGCATATATTGAACTGACCGGTGCTGATGGATACAATGTCGATGATTTCTACGTAATTGCTCACGATGAGGGCGAATACCCCGAAACCCCGCTATCGAGAATTCCGGTTTCTACGCAATCTGAACTTGCTGCGTATCTCTCCAAACTCATGCTGTACGAATTGGAGGAACCTTCAGGTCAGTGGGCAAACAGAATTCTTCTGACCGCTGATGATGAGTGGAATAAAGAAGCGACAAATGAACCCGGCCACACATCGGCCTGTGAGGTTCTTGCTGATTCAATTCTGCCGAAAAGTCTCGACAGGGTGAAATTCTATCTGATCGAGTATCCCTGGCCTCCCGGTACTACTGGGGAAGGATTGCACCCCGAAAAGCCGCAGGCAAGGGAAGATCTCGTAGAGGAACTGACTATGGGATATGCAAACATGATCTACTTCGGGCACGGTTCCTATGGCCAGATTGCTGAGGAGAAACTACTTTTGTCAAGTGATGCCCAGAGGGTTCACAACGAAGGGCGCCAGCCCTTAATGATCTTCGCAACATGTAATGTCGGACAATTCGACATGATCTCCGCCAACTGCATGGCCGAGGAATTCGCATTGAAAGCCGCTGGAGGATCGATAGCTTCAATAGCGGCAACCAGGGGAACATGGGGCAGTAATAATACCTTCGTCTTCAGTTTCTATTATGCAGCACTCTTCAACGGAGACAATCAGAACGGAGATAATCTGAGCGCGGGAACGTCGCTGTGGCTGGCGAAAGTGTTAAACGGGTATAATAACAGCCGCTATTACGTGTTTTTCGGAGACGGTGGAGTACGTCCTGTATTTCCCTCTTCTGAGGGCTGCACTTTTGAAGTATTCGGTGATTCTCTCCTCCGAGGTGTTATCAACACTGTCAGCGGATCGCTTCGGAGCAGCTCTGCCGCATTTCTTAATATCTCTGAAAGTGGCAGAGAAACGGAATACAAGTGTCTTGGGGACTCCATAATAGAGTATCTGCGTTACGGATCCAGTGTCTACCAGGGATTGATTACAGGAACCGGAGGGAATTTCTCTGTTCCGTTCTTCATACCTGTTCAGGCCGATACCGGATCATTTTCCCGCGGCAGCGGTGTTGGAATCTCGAATGAATTTTCAGAAGTCGCGTTCCGCGAGTGGATTTCTCTTGTTGATAATGGAATCCATGCTGATGACTCTCTGCCACCTGAACTGGAATCATGGATTGATGGACACAGAGGAGAAGATAATCCTGTTATACACGGAAACGTTGTTCTCAGGGCTTCTGCTTCTGATTCCAGTGGTATCTGCACAATGGGCGGCGGTGCCGGACGCTCAATACTGATGAGTCTGGATTCGCAGGGTTTCGATATCAGCAGGTATTTCACGTATCGACCTGACAGCCATACCCATGGCGAGATAGAATACGCCCTTCCCGAACTTGCAGAGGGATCTCACAGGATTATCCTGGTCGTATGGGACGGCATGGGAAATTCAACACGGGACACTCTTGATTTTGCGACTGCGGGATTGTCAACCGAACTTCTTGCATCCGTTTTCGTGTATCCGAATCCGGGTTCAGGGCAGCGATGTTTCAGTTTTGAAACGGCAACATCCGGCACGGCGATGATCACGGTTTATACTGTTTCCGGGAGAGCGATATGGAGAAGGACAGCGTCCTGCTACGAGGGATATAATCAGGTTATCTGGGATGGCCTGGATACCGACGGCGATGAACCCGCGTCGGGAGCTTACATCTTCAGAATTGAATATACCGGCTATGAGGGCACCTCAAGCTCGGTCACCGATGTTCTTGCTGTCATTCGCCAATCAGGCCGATGAGCAGGACAATGACAGAATTATCACAAGAGAAATTAATTGATGAAACCATAGAAATGCTCGCAGACGCGAAGGCGCCGGTTATTTCCACCGGAGCCGGGATGTCCAGCGAGAGCGGAGTCCGGACTTTTCGCGGCGAGGATGGCTACTGGCGTGAACACAGGGCAGAGGATCTTGCTTCTCCGGAGGGCCTCAGAAAAGATCCCGAACTGGTGTGGAAATGGTATGGAGAAAGACTGAAAGCATATGAGGATATTCAGCCTCACGTTGGCTATCATGCTCTCATGCAGCTTCAGGAAAGAATCGGGAAATTGCCTGTGGTGACGCAGAACGTTGACGGGCTTCTTCAGAAGGCAGGCCTGATTGACGTAATAGAACTTCACGGCAGCCTCAGAACCGCTTCATGTATGAACAGATGCGGATCACCGCCGGTTCCCGTTACAGAGGAACTGTTTGAGAGTCTTCCTCCTCGCTGTTCTTGCGGTAGTATACTCAGGCCCGATGTGGTGCTTTTCGGAGAACAGCTTCCCGAACAGGTACTGAGAAGAGCGTTCGACCTCGCTGAAAGCTGTGATCTTATGCTTGTTGTCGGAACATCCATGCTTGTCTATCCGGCAAGTTCTCTCCCTTTGCTCGTTCTTCGCAGGGGAGTGCCTGTAATCGAGATAAATCCGGAAGATACACCCCTTACTTCTCTGGCCGGAGTAACAAGTATTCATGGTGCGGCAGGACAGATCCTTCCGCTTCTGATTGAGGGGGTATCACTCAGATGATTTCGGTATTTCTATTTTGTACTCTTATTTCTCAGTTCTCACTTTCTTCACCTGTTGATCCTGCGAGCGGATACTCCGCAGTTTTTACTTTCGATAATCCGGAAACAGTCACGACTGAGTATGGAAGTTACACTGTATTTGAAAACGCGGGATTAAGAAGTATTGAGGGAGAACCTATCCGTCCCGCTGTTACACTTTTAATTCCTGTTCCTCCCGGAGCAGTCCCATTGCTTCAATTCAATGCTTCAGGATACAGATCCACAGGGATGGAAGGTGAACAGGCCAGAACACCTCTTCTGGTGGGAAAAGGACTTGAAACCAGAGAGATCCCTGCTGAGCCGCGGTCAGCTGTTGATACTCATGTTGTCCTTGAAGGAGTTATTCCCGTTGCCGGTTCAAATCTGGCCAGGGTCAGCGTTTATCCTGTAGCAGGCTCAGACGCTGGTACTTTTGCCTCCAGAATAGATCTTCATATTTCCTGGCGGCCGGTTCCCGGAGGAATACCGGTAGAACGCAACCGACTTCTGAGGCTCATTGCCCCGGCCGGTTCTTACTATTGGCCCGACAATTATGTTGTCTCGGTTGATGATATTTTCTGGGGCAGGCCGTGGGCAAGAATTTCCATAGAGGAAACCAGCGGCTATACCGTTTCCGGCAGTGATCTGCAGAATGCCGGCTGTGAAGCCGTAGGATCTCCCTGCTCCTCACTCAGGCTGTTCACGGGTCCAGGCAGGATGTTCAGCCTTGAACCTGATGAGGAACACAATCTTTGGGAAGTTGCTTTTACAGTTATCGATCAGAACAGTGATGGAATTTTTAATACGGAAGACACGATAGAATTCATCGGAAGAGGACTCAGCCGATGGGAATTGAACGATGAGGAACTTACCAGACTTCAGCACAGGTATGCAACTCACAACGTCTACTGGCTGACATGGGGCGGTGAGGATGGTCTTCGAACGGGTTCGATTCCAGGAGATCCTGATACTTCGCCCGAATGGGGAGAGAGCATACGATCGGATATCTGGCTGCGGGAGGAGCATATCTATTATCCCCAGAAGGAAACACACACCGGCTGGTTATGGGAAACCGTTACTGTAGGCGGGAGTATTACAGTGCCATTCCAGGTGGAGAGTGCAGGCGGGGGAAGCAGTATAGAAGTTGCTCTTGTTATGGACACTTCTCAGCTGCATGAGGTAGCTATGTTTCTTGATGGAACAGAAATATTTACTGATTCATGGTATGGCTCAGGCGAACGGCTGATCCTGCTTGAAGACCTGCTTCTGTCAGGGTCATGTTCTCTGGAAATAAGACTCATTGATGACGCGGCTGACGGCACAATGGGCCTTGCTTCGTTGCATATAGAGTATCCGGCAGAGCCGGGGAATGTATCAGGAACGCAGATGTTCCCTTCAAGAGAGAAAAGAGGCAGGTACAATTTCCATATCAGTGATGTCTCCTCCGGCTGCAATGTATTCGATATCTCGAATTTTGATGCTCCACTCCTTCTGAGCGGCACCGAATACAGTGCAGGCCAGCTTGATTATTCTTTTGATGTTGACAGCTCCACCGTTTTCATTCTTATGGATTCAGGAGATTGGCTTTCGCCTGATTCCATAAGATCCGCTGACCCCGGAAGGCTGGTTGGAACTGTTACTGATGGTGACAGACTTTTTGTTATCCATCCATCGCTTTACGATGGAGTATGGGGAATGGTCACACTCAGCAGTGAGGATGGGAACAATCCTGTTGTCGCATTAACTTCCGAAATCTATGATGAATTCGGACAGGGAGTTGCCGACCCCGGAGCGATAAGATCAGCAGTAAGGTGGGGAATTGACAGCTGGTCTTCAGGGCTGGAAGGGGTAATTCTAACAGGCGACGGGCATTATGATATTCTTGGATTTACAACTACCCAGCCTGTGATGATCCCGCCCTGGATCATGCTTGGCTCTTCTCAGGTGAACTGCGTGGATGATATGTATGTTATGGTTCATGAAAATTCTGTCCTGCCTGAGATCCCAATTGCGCGAGTGCCGGTAGATAATCTGTCAGAGCTGGGAACGTGCACGGCAAAGCTTCTTGCGTATTCGAGTGGTCAGAACCGCGGCACATGGATGAACAGAGCTCTTCTTGCAGCCGATGACGAATGGGGTCAGAACACATCACAGGACGAAGGCAGTCATACGAATTATTCTGAAAACATCGCTGAGGAAGTCCTTCCAAGGCACATAGACAGGGAGAAGTTCTACCTTATAGAGTACCCATGGCCTCCCGGATCATGGCCTCCCGAAGGCCCTCATCCTGACAAACCGGAGGCAAGGGAAAGTTTCATTGAGACTTTCAATCAGGGATTCGCATTCATGATATACATGGGACATGGCGCTGCCGGTCAGATAGCGCATGAGAAAATGATGCTGTCAGAGGATATTGACAGATTGACGAACGGATCAAGACTGCCGGTGTCATTCTGGTCAACCTGCAATGTGGGAGAATTCTACATTCCGGGTACCGATGCGATAGGCGAAGCAGTTGTTACTCATCCTGCCGGCGGATGCATTTCATCCGTAGCCGGAACCAGGGGAACTCACGGAAACAATAACTACAGCTACTTTAGAAGTATCGTTGATTCGCTCACTAACAATCCCGGGCTTTACGTTGGCGATGCCGTATGGCAGTCAAAACTTGCACTGTCAGGTATATACCACACGAACAACAAATTCTATATCATGTTCGGTTATCCTGAAATGCCTCTCCCTCTTCCTGAACCTGACGGATATGTCTCGGTGAACGGTGACACACTCAGAAGCGGAGAGTTCAACAGTATCACCGGAAGCGGATTCCAGCAGGGTGGATTAGCTTTTCTCGAAATACTGGAGTCTTCCTGGTACACGACCTACACCTGTCTGGGTGGATCAATAATTGAATACCTCAAGTACGGAGGTACCGCCTTCAGGGGAACAGAGACCGTCAGCAACGGAGAGTTCGAGCACGACTGCTTTATCCCCCTCCAATCAACGACCGGTGATCTTGCCAGGATAGCTGCGACTGTTCTTTCAGGTGAGGTTGATCTTTGTGGAGTTCAGGACCCTGCCGTTCTGATAGAGGGCGTTCCCTCCGGAAATGATCTGATAGGTCCGGATGTCACCATGTGGCTCCGGGGTTACGATGGGGTTGAACATCCGGAAGTAACGGGGGATATAACGCTTGAAGCCGAGATAAGCGATTCCAGCGGGATATGCCTTCTTGGCGGTTCAGGAAGGCAACTGAGTCTTTTCATAGACGGAAATGGAAGTGATGTGAGTTCCTGGTTCTCATACCACAGAGGAAGTTCCACAAGCGGAAGGCTCACATACGACATAGAAGCGCTTTCTCCAGGCGAGCACAGCATCATTCTCTGGAGCATTGACGGTATTGGAAACAGTTCAAGGGACACATTGAATCTCAGTATTCTGGAAGATCAGGACCTCAGTATTACCGAAGCTCTTGTTTATCCCAACCCCGGATACGGACAAAGGTGCTTCAGTTTCAGAGTATCCGAGGATGCAGAAATAAGAATATCCATATTCACGGTTTCGGGAACGAAGATGGAAGAATTATCAACTACCTGCGTTCAGGGTTACAATCAGATTCTATGGAACGGATTTGACCATGACGGTGATTCTATTGCCTCCGGTTCATATATTTACAGAATAGAGGCAAATGCCCTTGGATCTTCGGTTTTCAGCAGAACCGCTGCTGTGACCGGAATAGTTGCTGTCACAAAGGAGGACTGACTTTGACCGAGCCATCTGATGACAAAATAGACTGGCTCTGGAAACAGGTTGAAAAAGCCAGGAAAGAGAATAATCATGAAATGGCAAGAGAAAGTCTGGAAAGACTTCTTGCCGACCCTGCTGTGCGTGAAACATCTGATGAGGATCTTGCAAACCTCAATCTCAGCCAGCTTGACCTTGACGAGGGACGATCCAGGGAAGCGGCTCTGAGGCTCTCAAATTTCAAATGGCATGGTGTTCCAGGCCCCGCCGGATTGCTGCTTACATCCGATGTCTATCTCAAACTCGAATGGTTTGAACAGGCCAGGGAAGCACTTGAAGAGTATCTGGATATCCTGCCTGAGGATCTTGATGCCCGCAGGAAACTCGGGCTTGTTCACCTGATGCTTAACAACGATGAAGAAGCGCAGCGTTTTTTGCTGGCAACAGCTCGCAGGGAGAAGTACCGTATACCTGCAACCCTTACTTATCTGGCCATGCTGGAAGCCAAGACCGGGCACATTGAAGAAAGCCTTCACCTGCTTCTTCAGGCAAAGGAGCTTGCTCCGCAGGATGAGAGGATCGAACATACACTTCTTCGAATAGAATCTCTCAGAGTCAGCCTGAAACGAAAAGCCCTCCATAATTATGACCTTCCAATTGAAGATCTGGTTGCGGGAATGGTAAGTGGAATGCTTGAGCTCCATGGATATTCGAGGGAGAAATCACAGCAGGCTCTTGATATCTGGAACAGCTTCTGTTCAAAAGTTACTCCCCGCGGCAGGAAGCCTGCCATATGGGCCGCCGCTCTTGAATATGCGGTAACAAAGTACGGTCCCCATTTCACTCAGAAGCAGCTGGCGCTGGAGTACGAGATTTCCGTTTCACAGTTAGGTGAGCACTACCTTGCGATCTCGGAAGCAGTCGATCTGGATTCAATTGTCAGCACTGATCTGCTGGTGGAAACCGAGAAAGCCGGATCCGGTCTGTCAGGCCTTGTAAGAAGGGAAGAAATGTCGGAAGTGATTGCCCTGGTCGCAGGCAGGCTCGATGAATTTGAAGGTCCCGGAGACGTATGCTCCTGGGTGTTTGACAGGATAGAACCCATCAATGAAGGCGAACGCAGGGAAATAGAGGATTTCCTCAGCTTCCTCTGGAAAAGAAAATAATAGGGGTCAAACCTTGTATTTTGACACTATATCATTTTATTTATACATAATAATAAGTATACATAGCATCAATGACCGAACGCTATTATGTCAGATATGACCCTTATTTCTGAAAATGCGTCTTAACAGAAACAGTCTCTGTGATTTAGTTGTCAACTTGAACATGTAATCTGTCAGGATTTTCTAGAAGCCAGCTTCCCTTGCTCTGACCTTAATATTGAATTCATGCTCTGATCCTGATATATTACAGGTTCTGCGATTATAAGGCAATCAATTTAAATGAAAGGTTCTATATGAATTCCGTTAAGTACGTCTACTTTTTTGGTGGAGATGAAACAGAGGGTAACCGTTCTCAGAAGGAGCTTCTTGGAGGTAAGGGTGCCAACCTGGCAGAGATGACCAAACTGGGGCTTCCTGTACCTCCTGGATTCACGATATCAACTGAAGCCTGTGCAGGATACTATAATGTTGGAGATGAAGGAAGCTGGCCGGATGGACTGGAACAGCAGATTCGAGATAAGCTTTCTCAGCTGGAAGGAACAACAGGAAAAAAATTCGGGTCAGGAAAAGATCCGATGCTTGTATCTGTAAGGAGTGGCGCAGCTGTCTCGATGCCGGGTATGATGGATACGGTTCTCAACCTTGGCCTTAATGATGAATCCATTGATGCAATCACCCGGAAAACGGATAATCCAAGATTCGTTCTTGATGCCTATCGCAGATTCATTCAGATGTTTGGTGATGTTGTAATGGGAATTCCACACCATTCATTTGAAGAAGTTCTTGAGCGGATGAAAAGGAGTAAAAACGTTGATCTGGACACTGACCTGACCACTGAAGATCTGAAGGAAATCGTAAAGGAATTCAAGAACATATACGATAAACAGATCGGCAAACCTTTTCCTGCTGATCCCTGGGATCAGCTGAGGCTGTCAATTGATGCTGTATTCGGTTCCTGGAATAACACCAGAGCAAGACGATACCGCCAGATAAACGAGATTACCGGGCTTGTCGGTACTGCTGTGAATGTTCAGACCATGGTCTTTGGAAATATGGGTGAAGACTCCGGTACAGGTGTCTGCTTTACAAGGAATCCCGCAAACGGAGAGAACACTTTCTACGGTGAATATCTGATGAACGCGCAGGGTGAGGATGTCGTTGCAGGCATAAGAACACCCAAGCCCATTTCAACTCTTCGAAACGTTAATGAAGCCGCATACGAAGAGTTGCTTTCAATCAGGACTGTACTTGAAGAGCACTATCTCGACATGCAGGACATTGAGTTTACCATCGAAGAGAGAAAACTCTACCTCCTGCAGACAAGAACAGGTAAGAGAACGGTATTCGCCGCTTTGAATATTGCCGTCGATATGGTAGAAGAAGGTTTGATAGATAAGAAAACTGCGCTGAACAGGATTCCAACAAATGCGTTTAATCAGCTGTTTGCTCCGGTTCTTGACAAAAATAGCAAAGAACACGCGGATTTTCTAACAACCGGTCTGAACGCTTCTCCAGGTGGAGCATGCGGTCGAGCTGTCTTTACCGCTGATGATGCGGAAGAATGGGAATCAAGAGGAGAGGATGTAATTCTCTGCAGAAAGGAGACAAGTCCTGAAGATATCGGTGGAATGTCGGTGTCGAAGGGAATTATCACTTCAAGAGGAGGCATGACATCTCATGCAGCAGTTGTTGCCAGGGGAATGGGGCTTCCATGTGTTGCCGGTGCCAGCAGCCTCAGTGTCGACAGCGCGTCTAAGAAGATGGTCTGCGAAGGAAAAGAAATTGTCGAAGGTGATCTAATAGCACTTGATGGTTTCACGGGTGAAATATTTGCCGGTAAAGTAGAAGTCCGGCCTTCAGAGATTCTGAGCATTTCCATGGGTGAGGATGATCCGAGTGAATCAAGGCTTTATTTGAATTACTCGATTCTTATGGACTGGACCGATGAATTCAGAAAGCTCGGTGTTCGAACGAATGCCGAAACGGAGAAGGACACGAAAACAGCTGTAGATTTTGGAGCGGAAGGCATCGGGCTCTGCAGAACAGAGCATATGTTCTTTGAAGGTGAAAGAATTGTTTCCTTCAGGAAGATGATACTGGTTGCTGAAGAAGTTAAAAACCTTCGTTTCCGGATTGCTGATTCTGATGATACTTCCAGCCTTGAGAAAGAGCTCGAAGCCCCTCTCTCAGATTACAACGAGGCTATTGAGGAACTGCTTCCGCTTCAGCGCGGAGACTTCGTGCAGATATTCCGGGAACTTGATGGTCGTCCGTGTACGGTAAGACTTCTTGATCCACCGCTTCATGAGTTCCTGCCGCATGACAGTCAGGGGCAGCTTGAAATGGCCAGAGAAATGGAAGTGCCGATAGAGAAAATACAGAGAATCGTTGAAAAACTTCATGAATTCAACCCTATGCTCGGCCACAGAGGGTGCAGGCTTGGTTTGACATACCCGGAAGTTTCCGATATGCAGGTAAGAGCTATTATGGAAGCAGCCATTGAAGTAAAGGAAAACGGTACTGAAGTTCTGCCTGAGATCATGATACCGCTGGTAGGACATCCGCGGGAACTGGAGATCGCTCGCATTCGTGCGCAGGAGGTGATAAATACTGTTTTTAAAGAAAAAGATTTACCTTCTGATTTCATTAAATACAGTATAGGCACAATGATAGAAGTACCCCGCGCTGCTATTGATGCAGCCAGAATAGCTGAATATGCAGATTTTTTCAGTTTTGGCACAAACGATCTTACGCAAATGGCTTGCGGATTCTCAAGAGACGATGCAGGCGCTTTTCTGGGTGATTATGTCA
Source organism: Candidatus Aegiribacteria sp. (assembly GCA_030594645.1). Lineage (GTDB taxonomy): Bacteria > Fermentibacterota > Fermentibacteria > Fermentibacterales > JCC-6 > Aegiribacteria. Next base: position 15,690 of record JAUVEU010000031.1, on the reverse strand, counting down.
GGATGGGCATTTATGAAAAAGATCCCTTTACATCCATTGATGTCAATGGTGTAGGCAGATTAGTCGAAATTGCAGTAAAAGAGGGGAAAAGAGTCAAACCTGATATGAAGATTGGTGTCTGTGGAGAACATGGCGGAGATCCCGCATCAATCTGGTTCTTTAACTCGATTGGATTGGATTATGTATCCTGTTCACCATTCAGGGTTCCGATTGCAAGACTGGCTGCAGCTCAGGCAGCAATTGACGCTGGAATGCAGGACTGATTCGATATCAATCGTGATTCTTCATGATTAGCCTGCAATGTGCAGGTCTGGAATGATATTTAGCTGATGCCAGGAAAAAAAACAGTTCTAATTGCGGATAATGACGCAGGATTGCTGCAGATACTTGGGAAAGTATTGAGGCTCGAGGGCTACGATGTAAAAACTTGCAGTACCGGAATAGAAGTGATTTCCAGAGCTGCTGTCTCAAATCCTTCGCTGGTTGTGTGCGGGTACTTTTTACCTATGCTTGACGGACTGAGGGTGTGCAGGTATCTCAAAGGGGAATCGCTTACATCTGAAGTTCCCTTTCTTTTATTGACACCCGGTTTGGATGCTTCCCTTCGTTTAAGGGCCGAGTGGGCTGGAGTTGACGGGATTGAGGAACTTCCCATTCGACCTGAAGCCTTTTTATCGATCTGTGAAACTCTTATGGAGAAGGTTTCTTCATTTGTAAATTACCATCTTGAAAGAAGTAATCCTCCTGACAGAGAGGCTATACTGAATAAGCTCTGTGGTTATCTGGAAAACAGAGTAAACAGACTTGAGGCGACATGGAAACTGACTGAAGAGCTTGGTAGAACTATGAGCGTCAAGGATATATTCAGAAGAATGGCCAACGGAGTACTTACAGGGCTTGGTTTTGACAGAGTATTGGTCTGTAGATATCTCTCTGAAACGGATGAACTTTTCACTGAAGCTGCACTGGGAAGAAACCTGACTGATGTCCCTAAATCACTTCATGTCCGTGAGTACCATGATCTTCCAGCAGGGATTGCCATCAGGGAGTTGCGCCAGATTCAATCCAGTGAAGTTGACATAGCTGATGAGAGAATGTGGTGGGCAGGTTCTAAGGATTACATAGATACACCACTTATTGCGGCAAGACGCCCAATCGGGCTTATCAGATGTGATAGATACGTGACTGGAAGAAAGATAGAAAGCACTGATCTGGAAGCGTTAAGGCATTATGCAGTGCATACGGCCGAAGCTATTCTTAATGCGACCGTCCTGGAAGAAGTAACTGACGAGCGGGAACATATGTCCGCTATTATGAACAGCCTGGATTCAGGAATCCTTGTTGTTGATAATTCCGGTTTCCTTCTTCAGGTTACTTCAAGAGCCTGCAAATTATTTGGTAAGATCGCGAACGACCTTATAGGCAAAAGATTGAGGGAAGTGCTTCCTGTTCTGGTATCCGATAAAGAAAATTCTTTCAGCACTACTCTTGAAGAGGAAAGACCCATCCTCAACAGACAGGTTCATGTCGGTAAGGTTGGACAGGAAGATCAGGTGCTGAATGTAAGCTATATACCTTTCCAGCGCGCAGGTCATTTTGCAGGTGTTGTCATTATGGCGAGTAATGTCACAGAGGAGTACACGCTCAGAGAGAATCTGAGAAAGATGAATGAGGAGCTTGAGACCATTTCTGTGATAGGAAGAGAACTGAACTCAACACAGGATCTGGAGAAAATATGCCGTGAAGTCACATCGGCTCTGCGGAGGTTTTTTCCTTTAGAAGCTGTTGCTGTTTTTCTTTCTGAAGGAAACAGAGATGATCTGATTCCCCATTCACTCAAGGTTGCAGTAACCTCCGGATACGATTCGGACCTTGATCCTACAGGCCTTACCATCCGAATCAGAGAACAAATCGCAATGGGGAGAATGAAGTCCGATACTAAATTATCAGCAGGAGTCGTTGCCGCTTCTGCCTCATCCCGGAAACCGGTCAACATTCAACAGACCAGAGAAGATATAAGGTATGTGGAAAACATCGGCAGCACAAGAAGTGAACTCGCTGTTCCAATGATAGTGCAGGATCGGGTAGTAGGTGCCATTGATATTCAGAGTCCTGTCTCAGAAAGGTTCTCCCCAGAATCCGAGCGTATCGTTGTTGCCCTTGCGAATCATGCGGCAACAGCAGTGGAGAATGCGATGCTGCATTCCAGAATACTGGAGCTGGCAAGAAAGGACAGACTTACCGGCCTTGGCAATCTGCGATTTTTCGAAGAAAAACTTGAAGACGAATTCAGACGGACTGACAGATCCAGTTTTCCTTTCTCTCTTATCATGATGGATATAGATGACTTCAAACATTACAATGATTCATGGGGTCACCCAATGGGAAATACACTACTTACGACAGTAGTAAAAGCCATGTCTGAAGCGATTCGAGAAGTCGATATTCTTATCAGATATGGTGGTGAAGAGTTTGTTTGTATTCTTCCATTTACGAATGAGAGGGAATCCGTTGAAATCGCCGAGAGGATAAGAAAAAGAGTGGTTGAATCCTCTTTCCGAATTCCTCATTCTGAACAGCAGCCTCTGGGGAAAGTCAGTATCAGTCTTGGAGTTTCAACATACCTTACCGATGTGAGAGATAGGGATATGCTGCTGAAGTATGCTGATCAAAGAATGTACATGGCAAAAAGAGCAGGTAAGAACAGAGTTGTTGCCCCTGCTCTTGGGAATTGCCAGTTCGGTGGATGATTCGGTACATGCAATATGATAATTACTGAGAGATGTTATGACGTATGACGTAGTTCTCAAAACGGGATTTGAATCGTACGATAGAGACGAATTAACTGATGCGATTCTAATGATGCTTGAACAGGCTGGAGGATGGCCGGATTCGGTTGTTCCGGGTGCTGAAGTTCTTCTAAAGGTTAATATGCTCTCTGCAAAATCACCCGAAAGAGCGATAACAACACATCCGGAAGTTGTTGCTGCGATGGTTATTCTTCTGCGCAACGAGGGGTGTACAGTTAAGGTAGGGGATAGCCCCGGCGGAGCTGTAAAAGGAGTTGAGAGATACTGGAAGAATTGCGGGTACTCCAGGATTGCTGAAGAACTCGGATTTGAGCTGGTTAATTTTGAAAAAGCGGGATGTGTTCGAAAAACAATCATGGGCAGAACTTACGACATCGCAAGTCCAGTTCTGGAATGTGATGTACTTATTAATATGTGCAAGTTCAAAACGCACGGGCTCTGCAGACTGACCAATGCGGTGAAAAATGCTTTTGGCGCGATTCCCGGACTTGGGAAAGCTGTACTGCACAGTTATGGAATAAGGCCGGTTGATTTGTCGCAATATATTGTTGATATCTACGAGATCGTAAATTTCGACTTAACCATAATGGACGCCATTCTTGCAATGGATGGAAAGGGACCGAGTACCGATGGAACTCCCAGATGGGATGGTTTGCTTGGCCTTTCGAGAGATGGTGTCTGTCTTGATATGATTATGACTGAACTGGCTGGTCTTGATCCTCTTGAAATCCATACGAACAGAATTGCCCGTGAAAGGGGGCTTGGGAAGCCACGCTCCTTGATCACAGTATATGGTTTGAAAGAATGTATGCTTGAGAATTTCAGAGTACCAGGTGAGAGCTTCTACAATCTGCTTCCTTCATTTCTGGGAGGAATCGCGAGAATGTTCTTCAAAAAACCACCTGTATCTACAGAGAAATGTACCGGCTGCGGGATTTGCGCAAAGGGTTGCCCGACAAACGCGATTATTATTGAAAATGGCAGAGCAGTGATGGATCGCCGAAAATGCATCATGTGTCTCTGCTGTCATGAACTGTGCCCGGAGCAGGCAATAAAAGTGCGAATTCCTTTTGGAAGGAACTGAGATGGAAAAACTGAAAACACCTTCCTTCGGTCACAGGATTGAGTATGTGCTTGTTCGTATTGCCGTTTTCGTAGTGGGTCTTCTGCCAGTCAGGTGCGCTTTGTCACTGGGCGCACTCATGGGATGGTTCGCATGGAAAGTACTGCAAATCAGAAAAAAGATCGTACTTGTGAATCTCAGACTTGCTTTTCCTGAGAAATCACCCGGGGAACTTGATCGAATTGCGCTTTTATCCTATAAGAATTCCGGCCGTTTCATGATCGAATACGCAAGACAGTGGAAAATGGATCGAAGATATATAGAGAAACATATCAGAATAGAGAATCCTGAAGCTCTTGAATCTCTCCTTCGTGAAGATGGAGCGATCATTATAACAGGGCATTTTGGAAACTGGGAACTTTTCGGTATTGCAAACAGATATCTTCTTGGAGATGTTGCATTTCTCGTAGGACGACAGAGTAATAGTCTGGTTGATGGGTTTATCAATCACATGCGTTCCATGCACGGGATAGAATTGTATAATCGGAGAGCGGCGGTAAAGGGTGTATTATCATCTATGAAACGGGGGGGGTATGTGTGCTGGCTGTCAGATCAGGATGCTGGAGAAAGTGGAATAGTTGTTGATTTCTTTAATTATCCCGCTTCAACTCCAAGAGGTGCAGCTGCATTTTCCGCGAAGATAGGAGTGCCGGTTGTTCTTGCGGCGCTGCTTCGAATCGGGAAAGGTCCTGATCACACGCTGGTAATATCGGAACCAATACGTCCGGAAGGAGATATTTCCAGGGAAGAAGCAGAAAAACGGATTACGCAGCAATATACGCTTGAACTTGAAGGATTGATCAGAGAAAACCCGGAACTATACTGGTGGGCGCATCGAAGATGGAAAACCACAGGATTGTATAAGGATAGAAAATGAAAAGCAAAGTCGCTGTACTGAAAACATCGCCGGATACCGTTCTGGAGGACTATCACAGACTTCTCAAAAGTATTGATTATCTGGATTTCCTCGATAAGAGTCAGGACGTTCTACTTAAGATAAATGTATCATGGCATCACTGGTATCCAGCCTGCTCCACGACACCCTGGCAGCTTGACGGTGTGATAAGAAGCCTTCTTAAGGATGGTTATAGCAAAGACCAGCTCGTTTCCACTCACAACAGAACCGTTGTCGTCAGTGATAAGAAGGGGGAAATTAAAAACCATCTCAGGCAGGTCGATGAAGACCTGCATGGAATCCGAAAGGTCAGACTCTATGAAAAGCCGGTAAAGTGGATTGAATTCAAGCCGGATAAACCTTTCAGAGTGCTTGGAAAAATCTTCCCTGATGGTGTGAAGGTTCCGGATATTCTGATAGGAAAGAATATTATTCATCTCCCAACAATGAAGACACATGTATTTACTACAATCACGGGTGCGATGAAGAACGCTTTCGGCGGCCTTCTCAGTGAGCGTCGCCACTGGACACACAGTGTTATACACGAAACCCTGGTTGATCTCCTCAGAATACAGAAAAAGATACATCCCGGTATTCTTGCTGTGATGGATGGAACATTTGCCGGAGAAGGACCCGGACCCAGAGCGATGATTCCCCATGTCAAGAATTATATTCTGGCTTCCGCGGATCAGGTGGCAATTGATGCCGTAAGCGCGAAAATGCAGGGGTTTGATCCGATGAAACTGGATTTCATAAGGCTTGCTCACGAAGAAGGACTCGGAGTTGGAGATACAGCGGAAATCGAGGTTGTAGGAGAAGACATCTCAAAGGTGAACTTCCATTTTGTACAGACAGAGACTTTCGCAAGCAGAGGGCAGAAGGTTATCTACCATGGCTGGCTGAAACCTCTGGAGAATATTCTGCTCAGAAGTCCCATTGTTCCATGGTCTTTTTTCGCAAGCAGATTATATCATGATGTATTCTGGTTGAATCTTGTTGGTAAGAAAAGAATCAGAAAAGCCCTTGCTACTCCATGGGGAGAATTGTTCAAACGGTATGCCTCAGTTGAAACCATACCGACCCCGAAAAGTATCGAAAGTTGAGAATAGACCATTATGCCGGTTAAGCAGGCAGTTCTCGGATGCGGTAGATGGGGAAGTTTTCACCTCTGGTATGGATCCAGAGTTGGACATGCAATGCTTGGCTGGGAACCAGGAGACGCGGCGGCCTTTCGTGAACTTCAGAAAACCGGGAAAAACAAATATCTTGAGCTTCCGGATAATATCCATTTGACTACAGATCTTGCAGAAGTATCTGACTGTGATCTGATAACTGTAGCTGTTCCCGCTCAGGAATTCAGAAAACTTGCATCAGAATTATCCAAAAGAGATCTATCAGGTTCGGATATCATTCTCTGCATGAAGGGTATAGAAAAAGTAACCGGATTGAGATTATCCGAAATTGTTTATCAGGAAGGCTTGAATCCGAGAAGCCTTTCTGTCTGGGTAGGCCCTGGACACCCGCAGCAATTTGTAGCTGAAGTACCCAGTTGCATGATTATTGCATCCAATATTGATGATAATGCTATTCGCATATCCAGGCTGATGAGCAGTAACCTGATACGATTCTACCGATCGCATGACGTGATCGGCTGCGAAGTGGGAGCAGCTGCCAAGAACGTTATTGGAATAGCAGCTGGAATCCTTGACGGACTCAATATGTCAGGCCTCAAAGGTGCTCTCATGGCTCGTGCGCCACAGGAAGTTGCCAGGCTTGTTGCCGCCATGGGCGGTGACTGGAGAAGTGTATACGGGCTTTCTCACTTAGGTGATTACGAGGCGACCCTGTTTTCTCCCTTCAGTCACAACAGGATATTTGGAGAAGCGTTTGCCTGCGGCACCACCAAAAGCATATCGGGACTTGCAGAGGGAGTGGACACATCCTACGCCATAATGACACTTGCTGAAAGATTTGGTGTAGATATGCCTATTACAAGCACTGTCAGGAGGATACTTAATGGGGACTGTCCAATCACGGAGGGCATTAGTGAACTCTTCACAAGACCGGAGAAGGAAGAATTTCCTGAGAGTTTCACGAAGATGGGAGTAATAGACTGAACAGAATCACCTACCTTGACCATCTTACTTTGATGCCTGTCAATGAAAAAGCAATCAAAGCGTTTACCGCGATGATAAAAAATGGATATGGCCACCGCCGCAGCAGTAATATGCCGGGAAGAAAAACCCAGGAATTCGTGGAAGAAGCAGAAACTCTGATTGCTGAATTCGTAGGTGGCGCGAGAACGATGTTCTATTACGATGGTGGAGTTGCAAACGGTCTTTCCATCCTTTCCATGGGAAGACAGGCAAAGGAAAGAAACAGAAAACACATAATTTCATCTCCAGTTGAACATTCTTCTATCAATACAGCTCTTAAGATGCTCAGAGTAGAGGGATTCAGCATCACTATTCTTCCGATCGACAATGATGGCAGGATTAATTCCGAGTCATTGAAGGATGCGATGAAAGATGAAACCGGACTTGTGACCATTGCCTGGGCAAGCAGCATTTCAGGCATTATTCAGCCTGTTGAAGAACTCTCGGCGATAGCTCATTCGAATGGGGTTCTTTTTCACTCCGATGCCTGTAATGCAGCCGGGAAGATCGAGATTGATTTATCCAGTACTGATATAGATGCAATTACAGTTTGTTCGCAGAAAATAGGTGGACCACCGGGGGCAGCAGCAGTTGTGATAACTGATTCTGATCCCTGGTTAATGAGTAATGCTCCTGAATTCTCCTGCATGATGAATATACCTGGCATCTCCGGAATGATCGCTGCTATTGATATTATCAATACCGGTATTGTTCCCAGAGCAAGGATTGTAAATCAGCTTAGAACAGATCTGTTTGACGGCCTTGATTATAACGGAATTAAATACTCAATCATCGGAGATTGTACCGATAATCTTCTTCCAGGAACGGCATTGCTGAGTATGAGGAAAGCACCCGATAGATTTCATGCCAGGCTTGAGGACGCAAATATCGTTCTTCCATCGCACAGTACATCAGAAAGACTTGCTTATCTGGAGAGTACAGGCAGAGACATATCCAACCCTGACAGATATCTGGGTTTTTCAATCAGTCCTGAGAATAATATTGTCGATATTGAGCATTTCATCAGGGTTGTCTCCGAAATTTCTTTCGACAGCAAAAGGTGAGAAACATGAAGACAGGATTGCCGGTATTGCTCACGGTCATGCTAATTTCAGCAGGATCAGTCCGGGGGACTGCTCCTGTATGTGGAAGCAGATACTTCTGGGTAGTAAGAGATGGACTGACCAGCCCTGAAGCGATAGATGCACTAATAGAGAATGCCGCTGAAGCTGGAGCAAATGGTCTTATTGTTCAGGTAGTAGGCAGAGCGGAAGCATATTACGATTCCTCCATACTTCCACTGGCTGCCTTTCAGCAGGATTTTGATCCGCTTGAATACATTATATCACAAGCCCGTCCGCGTGGAATGGAAGTTCATGCATGGGTAAATGCGTTTCTTGTGTGGTCCGCTCCGCAGCCGCCCTCCGATTCAGCGCATATCTGGCACTCCAGACCTGACTGGTTTATCGCTGATAGATACGGTCGATCAAGCAGAGACTACTCACGCACGGAATGTGAGGAAAAAGGACTCGTGGGGGCTACTCTGTCTCCTGCAGTACCCGGGGTTCGCGAATTTATCGCGGATATAGCCGTTGAAATTGCGACTGAGTATAACGTTGATGGAATACACCTTGATTACATTCGCTATCCAAATCCATTTTTTGGATTTGAGCTATCCTCGGTGGAAGCGTTCTATTATAAAACGGGAAGAGACCCTCTGGATCTTTTCAGAAGGAACAGCAGCGTGGAAGAATTGTCTGAATTGTGGTCTCAGTGGAGAATCACTCAGGTGACCATGACAGTGGAGACGGTACGATCCGCTTTAAGGAGAGAATCACCGGAAACACTTCTGTCATGTGCTGTAATGGCTGATCCGTTCGAAGCTGCAAGCCATTATTCCTGCGACTGGAGATATTGGCTTTCTTCGGGACTGATTGATTTTGTATGTACGATGGCCTATACCACGAATGTATCGAAGGCAAGGGAACTGGCGATTCTTGGAACCGGTTTACATCCTTCAAGAGTGGTTCATGGAATAGGTATTTACAATCAACCGATTAACTCTGCATTAACCGGTGCGCAGGAAGCCCTTGCGCGAGGAAGCAGCGGTATCTGTGTGTTCAGCCTTAACTCACTGTCCTCTGACAGCACATGGGTGCTGAGGAATTTCTGGGATCAGACAGGACATCCGAACTATCCGATTGATTCAGCTGTATTTCATCGTGTTTTGAATGATGAAGGATCTGTACAATGAGACTTGGTGTACTCGCAAGCGGCAGCAGGGGCAATGCTTTTGCAGTGGAACATGACGGTGTAATGATTTTCATTGACGCAGGATTAAGCGGGAAGGTGCATGCATCCAGACTTGTTGATTCCGGTTTTTCCGGTATAAATCCTCAAGCGCTTTTTGTCAGCCATGAACACTCGGATCATGTAAAAGGTGCAGGGGTGCTTTCGAGAAAGTGGGGGATTCCAGTTTTTGCCACGGAGGGAACATTGAGCGCTTCCAGACATAGACTCGGTAAAATCCAGGAAATAAACGTATTTCCGAATGGAGCCAGTTTTGATTTTGGAGCATATTCGATAAGTGCGTTCAGTGTTGCTCATGACGCAGCCGATCCATCAGGATATGTAATTGAGTGGGATTCCGGCCGACTTGGAATCGCCACTGATCTCGGGCAGTCCAGTCCACTGGTTAAGGAAAGCCTTTCCGGATGTACTGCACTTGTTCTGGAATTCAATCATGATGAAGATATGCTATGGGAAGGAAATTATCCATGGAGCCTGAAGCAGAGGATTGCGTCAACCACCGGTCACCTCTCGAACCAGGCTGCCGCAGAGCTGCTTGGTTCGGTTAGTCATAAGAATCTGGAAGTATGTGTTCTGGCGCATCTGAGTCAGGAGAACAATCTTCCAAGCCTGGCGGAGAACGCATTAAGAAAAGTAGCGGGAGAATCATTGAAAATCCTGACCGGTATGCAGGATATGGCACTGCCTGCTCTGGATTTACAAGGAGGTAGGTTGCATTGAGATACGCCATGATACTGATATTTGCTGCAATGATAACATGCGCAGCAATCGATATTGAACTGGTCGCGACAGGAGGTCCGTCATTTCCCACAGGTCAATGGGGAAACAGTCTGAGTACCGGAGTGGATGTTGGTCTGTCCGCGTCCTGGATAATTACGCCTTCCCTGAAAGTGGGAGGCGGGATAAATGGAAGTGTATTCGGAGGCGCTGACCAGGGCTCGGTAACCCTTACTCTAATTAAACCAGGAATAAACGCTGGTTATTACCTGAGACCCTGGGGTAATGCATTCAATCCGGGGATAGAGTGCGGATTCGGGATGTGTCGCAGTTCCCTGAGTAATGGTGATGGGGCTGATCCTGTATCCTGGGATCCTTTCTGGAGAGTTGGAATGAGATGGGATTTCAGCATGGGAGCAGGCTTCAGAGGAAGAGCTGGAGCAGACTACTCCAGTGTGCTTGGTGAGATGGAAACAGGCGATTCGTTCATTCTCCTTTTCGGTATTTCCAGGGAGGTGACGTTATGAGAAAATTATTAATACCGGTCCTGGCTATTGTGCTGATTGTGACATTGGCCGGCTGTGACAGGAATCCGCTGTTCTACAGGCTGGGTTCAGACTACTTTCCGATAAGCAGTATCGGCAGCCAGTGGGAGTATTCCATGAATGAGAGCGGCAGTCTGATTGTTACGGTTATTGATCAGACAGAAGTTGGAGAAAGAGCGTGCTACAGGGTTCTTTCCGGAGCGGACTACTCGTACTGGATTGATGGAAACGGCCAGCTTGAACACTACGAAGATCATCGGGTCATGTTCAATGGATATGAAGTTCCTCTATATCAGGCATGGGTAATATGGCTGGACTGGCCTCTAGTTTCCGGATACACAAGAGTTGACAGCACCTCAACATTTGCAGTCAGTCAGGGAGTCACTATAAGCCATGACTGGAAAAGGACCTCGACAGTACTCGGAATTGAAACAAGTCCTGACGGAGAATGGCAGGATTGCTACCATATCCGTCAGTATGAGACGACTGTTAACTGGATACGAGTCAGCGGATTCAGTCCTGAGACCACTACCGTAAGCAAACATATATGGCTGGCTCCGAATGTAGGAATGGTTTCCAGTTCCACAGCTGACAGCACACTGACTCTTGTAGAGTACCATCCGGGAAACTGAAATTGAATTCAGGTCTGGTATTTTCGATCTTTTTCCTGGCAGCGTACGGTTATATTGCTGTCGCTCATAAAAAACGGGGACTTGCAATCTGGACATCCGTTGTTCTGGCCATTCTATGCAGTTTGATACTGGGATGTTTTACAGGCTGGCATGAAATGGGTGCTGTTTTTTCGGGGATCAACTTCAGTGTACTGCTCATATTCTCCGGTATTCTGTTGATTGCTGAAGTTCTTATTGAGGTCGGAATACCGGGATATCTTGCAGCGCATATTGTTACCAGGGCCAGGGATTACGGTCACGCAGCCATATATCTTTGTATCCTTTCAGGCGTGATCTCCATTTTTGTTGAAAACGTCGCAACTGTTATGATAGTTGCCCCCATAGCTCTTGAGGTTGCGAGAAAGTTGGACGCGAATCCGGTAAATCTCCTTATTGGAATTGCCATTGCCAGTAATCTCCAGGGAACGGCTACTCTTATCGGCGATCCACCCAGTATGATTCTCGCAGCCGCGGAAAACATGGATTTCAATGATTTCTTTTTCATGAACGGAAAACCAGGCATATTCTTCGCAGTTCAGATTGGAGCCATAGCTTCCTTCTTTGTACTTCACAAGTTTCTGAGAAGAGATCCTCGAGCCTTACCCGCAGTGAATATCCCGGAGGTAAACAGCTGGTTTCCGGCATGGGTACTTACAGGTGTGATTTTCGGACTTGCGCTTCTGAGTTTTTTCTTTCCCGGTGTCGGTCTGGAAGCAGGCCTTCTTTGCGCTGCAGGCGGAGCTGTTGTTGTTATCTGGCATTCAGTTTACAGAAGAAAGCACCCTCGAAACTCGTGTGGAGAGAAGTATTGCAATCGATCTACAAGAGCAATCCTGAGAGGATTTGACTGGGACACACTTTTTCTGCTGGCAGGGATATTCTTTATGGTTGGAGCTCTGGAGCAGCTTGGAGTCATGGAAAGGATAGGCGTATTCCTGGCAGGAGTATCGGGCAATAACCCGCTGCTGGCTTTTCTGTTAGTAGTGACAAGTGCTGTAGTATTCAGCGCCTTTATAGATAATGTTCCATATGTTACAGCTATGATTCCGGTAACACACGCAATTGCACAGACTATGGGTAATCTTGGCCAGAGTCATTATTACCTCACATTCGGCTTGCTCATAGGAGCCTGTCTTGGCGGTAATATTTCACCGGTTGGAGCCGCGGCGAATATCGTATCCGTATCCGTTCTGAGAAAGAACGGATTTAAAGTATCCTTCATTGACTTTGTAAAAATAGGGCTTCCCTTTACCATTGCCGCAACTATTGCCGGAGCTGCGTTCATCTGGTTTGTCTGGGGGCCGTGAGCAATATGAAAAATCATAAGTCGCAGAAATGGCATATCGATGATCCAATGACAGTTATTCATACATATGCAAGCACAAGTGAAAGAACTGATGGATTGAACTGGATAAAGGAACTGACGGACGAATGGAAGAATCCCTTTCTTGTTGTCGATTCAGAAGTTGGAAGACTTTGGAGCCATCAGTTGCAGTATCTTTTTGCAGCATCTTCCGGGCTTTATCTGATGGATGCAACAGAGGAACTTAAGAATACCTTTACTCTTGATCAGATATGGGGAAGTATGGCCGGAGCGGGAGTCCGGAGAGATACTCCTTGCATTGTAATAGGCGGCGGATTGACGTGTGATATAGGTGCAATGGCAGCATCAACTTACCTTAGAGGTTTAAAACTCATGCTCGTTCCAACTACACTTCTGTCAATGGTGGATGCATGTCTTGGTGGGAAAACCGGCGTGAACCTTTCAGGGGTTAAGAACCAGGTAGGAACTTTTCACCCTGCAGAGGTAATCGTGATATCACCCGGATATCTTGATACTCTCCCCGGACGGGAATTCCGTAATGGTATGGCAGAAGCATTGAAGACAGCGCTGATTGGTGATCCGGAAATCAAAACCATTATTCAGGAAGTGAGCGAAGCAGAACATTCATCAGATAAAATCCTCGATATGATAGAGAGATGTCTGAAGGTAAAAAGTGATATTGTCTCTGAAGACCTGCTTGAGAACGGTTCAAGAATGTTTCTGAACCTTGGACATACAGTCGGACATGTTCTTGAGAGCGCGAGCGAATTCAGACTGTCTCACGGGGAAGCGGTTGGCCTTGGCATGATTGCTGAAGCTGCTATTGCTGTCAGATTCGGTGGAAACAGTGATCTTCCGGATGAGATAAAGCGCATGCTTGAATTCTGCGGTCTGCCAACAGAAATAGAGGGGATACCTTCTTCTGAAGTTCTCACCAGACTGCTTCAGCATGATAAGAAAACTCGAAGAAGCGGACGGATATGGGCTCTTCCCTTTGACTGGGGTGACTGCAGGTTAACTCAAATGACAACTGATCAGGAAGAGGAAATTCTTCCACAGGTTCTAACCTCTTTGAGAGCGTAAACCCAAATTGAAAAAAACCACCGAGGGTAGTTTCTGGGAGCATCTTGAAGAGATGAGGAAGCGGATATTCATTGTTCTGGGAGTACTTGCAGGCTCTGTGATAGTATCCTTTGTATTCAGCAGACAGCTGATGATACTGGTGCTCAGCCATGGTCCCGAAAGGCTCCAGACTCTTGCCCCGGCGGAGGCTTTCTCGGCTCACCTCAATCTTTCGCTTACCGCGGGTATTATTGTCTCTTCTCCGATAATATTCTATCAGTTCTGGAGATTTGTTTCTCCCGGATTGTACAGAAAAGAGAGGAAAACAGCTGTCAGGGCAGCAATTATCTCGGTCATCCTTTTTCTTGCAGGAGCTGCATTCGCCTGGTTCCTTATGCTTAAACCGGTGCTTGGCGTATTTCATAGTTTTGAAACCGGAAACATCACGGGGGACTGGAGCCTTGCGAATTATATCAGTTTTCTCGGCAGGTTCATTCTCCTTTTCGGCACCGCATTTCAGCTTCCTGTCCTGGTGCTGATACTGGTGAGGATGGGGGTTGTAACTCCACATTTTCTGGCAAGATTCAGAAGACATATAATCGTAGGACTGCTTATCATAGCAGCTCTGCTGACTCCCCCGGATCCGCTGACTCAGATAATGCTGACTCTTCCTCTGTATATTCTGTTTGAGCTGAGCCTGATCGTAGCCAGGATGGGACGCAAAAGAAAAGAAATATCATGATAAATTCAAACCGGGATTTGAATCAGGATACAGAGTTGCTCCTGGATGCATGTCCGGAGAACGCTTCAACAGTGGAAATTATCATTCCCGTTTTTAATGAGGAAGGAATCCTGGAGAGTCAGCTTGTCCCGATTCTGGAAATGCTCCCCTCCGGATTTAAAATATCAGTAATCGAGAATGGGTCTACGGACAGAACAGCAGACCTCCTGCATGATCTTGCCGAAAGGTATCCATCCCTGCACTCAGTTTCTCTCCCTGATCCGAATTACGGGCTTGCCATGAAAACAGGCCTTCTCAAGGCTGAAGGGGAAATACTCATAATAGATGATCTGGATGTGCTGGATCTTGATTTCTGGATTCAAGGTTTGAAGCTGCTTGGATCCGGTAATATTGATTTTGTACAGGGCTCCAAGATTCTTGCGGGGAAAGCTGATAAACGCCCCATCGTTCGAAAGGCTGCGACTCTCACACTTACATTTCTTCTCAGAGTGCTGCTGGGATACGATGGAACGGATACTCATGGCCCGAAAGTGATATGGAGAAAAGCCATAGATGGTATTCCAACCCAATGCGGATTTGAACTGGACATGTTTCCCACTGAATTTGTAATCAGAACGCAGCGAGCCGGAGTGAATATCCGTGAAATCCCTATTCATCTGAGAGAGATCCGGGCTACACCGCTACCGTTGATAAAAAGAATTCCAAGAGCACTGAGAGATATCTGGCGCCTTCACCGAACAATGAAAGGGGCCGGGCCTAACATCTAAACATTTCCAACATTGCCCGGGGAGATGCAGGCTCTGCTGCGTGTCCCCGAAGAACATGACGCTACGGTGAGGTGTCCCCGCAATAGAAATGTTTAGATGTTAGGCCCGGCCCCGCTTTGCGCTTGAAACTTGACTGCTAAACATGCGTTTACTATTTTAGAGTTAAGGAGGAGGCGAAAGCGTGGTGACCAGATATGATGAACCGGTCGAAATGATCAGTCACTTCACCGGAGGAACAGTACAGCCGTGCCGTTTCAGGTGGAACGGTCATGTGTACCATATCGCTTCGGTATCCTCGAAATGGGAAAGCCGCGAGGGAGCTTATCCGCTTTTTCATTACGTTGTACGTACTGAAGGAGAAGATGTTTATGAAATGCATTTTGACACATCCGACCTCACCTGGACTCTTGATTTCCACTACTCCGAATAAATAGTGCCTGTCACGAATGGCACTAACTTAAGCCTTTCGATATTGTGATTTATGCGATAATTCACTGAATTGTGTTCTTGGCTTTGTAAGCAAGCTGTATCCTCTTCCTTGTCTTCGCTTTATAGCTCGTGGTTCTCT
>JAUVEU010000064.1 GCA_030594645.1 Candidatus Aegiribacteria sp. | reverse complement strand
AGTTTCCGTTTAAGAAGGTTATCTTCCTGAAAGACAAGGGTGCCTGAAATGGAGAGGTCACGATCGAACCATGTCGCAAGTATTGGACTTCCATATACTTCCACACCAAGAGTAATCATACCGTCTTTAGACCGTTGAGGTATTGGTTTTACCCTGAAACCGGGTGAATCAGTATGCGCTCCTGTTATTCTGCAGCCGGTTTCTCCGCAGGATTGAGAACCCGTTATTCCTGCGATCATAGCGGACGACGATCGAACAATATAGAATTTCTCATTTATAGACAGATTCCATATGTCCTTCTCATGCAGTCTCCTGAAACCGTTCTCCTCCAATTTGGATGCAAGACCGGATACAGCCCAGGAAGCAGTAGGGCTTTTATCAAGGAACGACAGTAAATCAGAAACAGAATTATCGGTATTCATTATTTCCTGCGCTTTCAAATTGAATTACTTCATTGTTCTCAATTGAAGATCAGCCTTTTTCCCGGATTTCTCCATGAAGGTCTGAATGACCTGATACATGAACGCTTCAAGTCTTGCTTCATTATCTGTATCTTCCTGGCCGTCAAAGGCTAAATTGAGCCATGGAAGGTTCCGATGTTCCTTACGTATCCTCTTGCTGATAGCAGTTACAATCGTTCCCGGAAGACATGTAAATGGGAAAATGTTCACAGCACCGTCTATTATGCCTTTTAAAGAGAGAGAAATAGGAGCGCCGACGCATAGAATAGCTTCACCGCCTACGTTTTCTTCCATGTAAGGTTTTGCGGTATTCAGAATCTCGAAAGGTTCCGGTTCAGGACGATCTGCAAGAAGTGAAGCAAAAGGGGCTTCCATCTGTTTTCTAAGTTTCGACATAAGTTTCATTCTTGAATATCCCCTGACAAGATCAGGAATCCTTTTTCGATCCTTCGATTTCTGTATGAAGGAGTAGTTGACGAATTCAAACCATTCCATAAGCGGTGTATTAAAGACCTCTCCTCCAAGTGCCTCAATTCGCAGATCAGTGAAAGAGTGAGCAAAAGAGTCATTCCGTACATAAATTTCACCGAACATAAGTACAAGAGGTTTTGGAACATCTTCTCTGGGTATTTTCAAAAATTCCTCAGCTGATTGGGCAAGTACAGGGATTAATGATCTGCCTTTTTCCATCGCTTCTGCGGCTGCAGTGAGCGAAGTATTCATTACCTCATCGGCTCTGCCGCTTTCGATTTCATATGGCCGTACACGATAGAGGGCGCTCTTAAGAACATCTCCGGCAATCGCTGCTTTAAGCATATCAATTTGGAATGCGAGTGATGACAGCTCCTTTATACTTGTGTACGAATCGCTTGAAGTAGCCGTTATGATGGGTACATCCTCAAATCCGTGACGATCAAGGAGTATCCTGTGGTAGCTGCAGTACTGACCGAAGCGGCACGGTCCGGAGGCTGTTCCCATGAAAAAGGCTGTATCGGATGGATTATTCTCCTTTAGAATTGACAGCATATTTCCTATTGTAATTATAGCGGGATAGCATTCTTTTCCGGTGGTCACCGAACGGCCTAAAGCAACAGATTCCTTCGTGGTTGGGGGAACAGTGATCGCATCAACACCATGCTTCCTGGCCGCTGCAACCGCAATTCCTGTAGTCTCGCCCAGCCAGGGAATCCATACCTGCCTGTCTTTGATTTGCATATTCCTGTTGCCGAGCATTTCCTGGAATAAAGATGTTCCTTTTTGTCTTCTGCCTGCAATTGCGTCCATGAATGCTTCGCAGCGGGTAATGACACCGGCATCTGCAGCATGTTCATCAATTTCTATCGTCAGCATAGGTTTTTCGCCCATTATCCTTGCTACTTCATGTTGAATAAATGAATCAGGGCCGCAACCGAAGTTAGTGATGTAAACACCGTTAAGCATTTTGTTTTCTCTTATTGCAAGTGCCGCTGCAATGATTCGCTGACCATATTGCCAGTACATGTTCGGGTGCATTTCAGCTATTCGTTCCATTGGAAGCTCTAGACAGTCTGTGGGTATAACGATAGCTCCCATTTTTGCAAGTTTACCTGGAAGTTCAACATTAACCGCAGGATCAGAACCGTTGTACGGTCTGCTTATTATGACAAATACGGGTTGATTCTCTTCCACTTTTGCGAGAGCTTCTCGACCGAGTTCCAATAACGAATCCGCAAAAGCAGTTTGCTTGCTCCTTGCATTAATGCACGCTTTGACTGCGGTTTTTCTATTAATGTTCAATCCTTCAGCCATTTTGATAAGACCATTCATCCAGTCTTTACCGGACAAAGAAAAATCAAGTACGGGACTGAGTGTTTTAACATTTTCCTCTGTTGAGAGTCCCAGGCTGGAATCTATAATATAAGGTGATCCTTCGATATATGGACAATTGTATGATTCAGAAAATTCACCCTGCGGAAAGGATCTTAGAATTGAAGGGAGGAATATGTAGTCCACATCCTTTTCAAGCAGATCGAGAACATGTCCGTGAGCAAGTTTCACTGGAAAGCAGGTTTCCGCTGCTACACTTTCAACACCGGAATGGATCAGATCACTTGTGGAAGTTCCCGAAATAACAACATCAAATCCGCATTCTTCAAAGAAAGTTCTGAAAAATGGAAAGAATTCCCAGAACCAGAGCGCTCTTGGGATTCCAATCTTTGGTTTATTCCCTGATACTTCTTCATTGAAATCACCAAGCAGCAGCTTTTCTCTGTAAATGAAAAGGTTTTGTCCTTCATTATCCGCTTCTATTGAAGATTTTCCAGTTTCGTATTTTTCACATCTTCCTCCGTAATAAAGCTTTCTTCCATCCTGGAGAGTTACGCTGTGGATTTCACAATTATTGGAGCAGCTTTTGCATACGAATGAATCCTGTCTGTATTTTTCTGAAGCCAGTCGGAATCCCTTGAATGAGGATGGCCCTGGCTTTTTTTCTTCCATTGCAAGCAGAGCGACCCCTATTGCTCCTGTTACATGATGATTGGAGGGTATTGTGATATTACCATCTTTGAGGACCGCGTTGAAAGCAGCAGCAACACCTTCATTGAATGCCGTTCCGCCTTGAAAGAAAATATGCTTGCCGATTTTCTTCTCGCCTACGACTCTGTGCAGGTAATTCTTAACAATTGAATATGATAGACCTGAGACAAGATTCTCAACTGATGCGCCATCTGCCTGATGAGAAAATACATCACTTTCCATGAATACGGTGCATCTTTCACCCAGACCGCATGGCTCAGGGGCATTAATGGCACATGATCCGAAATCCTTTATGCTGAGCCCCAGCTTCTCTGCCTGTTCCTCAAGAAATGAGCCTGTTCCTGCGGCACATACCTTATTCATCTCAAAATCGACAACTCTTCCATTCTCAAGTGAAATGTATTTAGAGTCCTGCCCGCCAATCTCGAAAATGGTGTCTACCTCAGGGTCTATTTCAACAGCAGCTCTTGCCTGAGCTGTAATTTCATTCCTGACAACATCCGCTCCTGTGAAATCACCAATCATGTATCTGCCTGAACCGGTCGTTCCAAGGCCGAGAACTTCCCGTTCAGCACCAAGTTTGCGAGAGAGTCTGAAAAGCCCTTCTTTGACAGCATCAAGGGGTTTTCCTGCTGTCATGAGATATTCAGATGCATGAAGTTCTCTCGTTTGAGCTCCTATAGCCACAAGATTTGTGCTGATTGAGCCTACATCAATTCCTATGTACACAGCCTCAGTAGTGGTGACGGAAGCTGGTGCAACGCCTGGATGATGAATGGAAAACTGTTTTAGAGGTTCAAGTGATTTTCCCGTCATTTTACTCCCGGATGAATCCAGAAGACGATCGATGTATTTTTTCTGAAGAACAGGAAGATCGCTATCCCGGGATACAATTGCGGCTCCAGCAGCTACAAGACACCTGAAGTGCTCGGGTACAATAAGATCAGAATACTCATGACCGAGTACTTCCCTGAATGCTTTGACCATACCCGGATTGGCTGCAACTCCTCCAACAAATGCTACAGGGGGGCGGAAATCCCTTCCGGAAGCTATTGAGCTTTTAAAATTCCGGGCAACTGCGAAGCAGAGTCCTGCGACAATATGTGTCACAGGTGTTCCTATCTGCTGCAGATGTATCATGTCGGACTTCGCGAAAACACTGCATCTGCCGGCAATTCTTGGGGGATTATCGCACTGAAGGGCAAGTTCCCCAAGTTCTTCAGGTTTCAGTCCGAGCCTCGATGCCTGCTGGTCAAGAAACGATCCTGTGCCTGCTGCACAGACGGAATTCATTGAAAAATCGTCGAAAACAATTCCTTCTGCCGTTTTTCTGAACAAAAGGAGTTTTGAATCCTGTCCACCCATCTCGATAACCGAGTAAACCCCGGGACAGCATTGAGGTATTGCTCCTGCGAGAGCGACAACTTCATTTACAGTTTTACCTCCAGCAATGAAGGCGGCCGTTCTGGAGCAGCTGCCTGTGAATGCAACGGGAATTCCCTCCCACCCGTCAAGATCAGATAGTATAGCTACGAGAGTGTCCACAGGGTTACCGTGGTGGCGTCTATATGCTGCTCTGTAAATGCTGTTTCCATCCATTTGTACAACTTTGACGCTTACAGATCCCATATCAATACCAATTCTGGTGTTCATCCAGTTGTTCCTCCGTAAAGCAGGGGCAGTCATTCAGTAAACAGAACTCTTATAAACATTTCTGTAATTAATTAAAAAGTACTGTCTGCAGGAAAACGAAAGATAAACAAATTATACAGGATCTGGTAGTTTACTGTTTGACGAATAGCTCTTTTCAGTGGATATTTCAAAGGGAGGATAATTATTATTGAAAAGTTTCAGGGAAACGGCAAATGCCGGATTCCCTTTTTCGTCATCATTCTGCTGTTTCTTGTCACCGCGGTATCCGCATATGTGGGACCAGGTGCGGGTTTCGGAATAGTTACATCCTTTCTTGTAATTCTTAACGCAGTATTCGCTTCGATGCTGTCTGCGCTTTTATGGCCGATAACCTTAATTGTAAGATTCATCAAGCGCAGAAGGCGGCAGTATAAGCAAATCGCGAAAAGAGTGATCGTTCTGGGACTCGATGGCTTTTCACCTCAAATTGCAGAACAGATGATGGATTCAGGCAAGTTACCACATCTCAGCAGTCTGCGTAATAACGGCACATTCTGCAAATTGCAGACTACATGTCCTGGGATATCTCCTGTTGCCTGGTCTTCATTTCAGACAGGTGTTAATCCTGGAAAACATGACATCTTCGATTTTCTCGCGCCGGACAGGAAGCGTTACCTGGCTACACTATCTTCAGTAAAAACAGGAACAACATCTTCCAGACTGGGCTTTGGCTACTTTGGTTTCAATTTCTCAAAACCATTTGTAAGACTTCTACGAAAAAGCAAACCCTTCTGGATTCTTCTGAGGAAGTATGGCATTAAATCCATCATTCTGAGAGTACCGATTACCTACCCCCCCGAATCACTTGACGGGCAGCTCCTGAGCGGAATGTGCGTACCTGATCTTAGAGGAACTCAGGGAAGCTATACGGTGTTTTCTAAAAGTGATTCAGGAGAGTCTTATGCCGGAGGTATATGGCGGGAACTATCAGAAGTTAATGAACATTTATGGACAGGGATGCTTCCTGGTCCAATGAAAAATGATGGTGAATGTGCAGTAATCCCGCTTGAACTGAAATTTGCCGGAAAACGCATTATTCTTAGAATCGGTGACAGGAAAATATATCTTTCGGAAGGAATTCTTTCCGAATGGGTGGAACTTACTTTTAAATCAGGTAGAAAGAAAATCAAGGCTATATCAAGATTCTGTCTGACAATGGAAAACGGCTGTCCCTCCGTTTACTCCACAGCGCTTCATATCGATCCTTTCTCTCCTTCAATGCCCATTTCACATCCTGTTTATTACTCAAAATACCTGGCAGGACTTTTCGGACCTTTTGCTACGCTTGGTCTTGCCGAGGATACCTGGGCACTGAACAATAACGCTGTTTCTGAAAACATCTTTCTGGATCAGGCCTGGTCAATCTTCGACGAGAGAGAAAGAATGTATTTTGACGCTCTCTCCCGCACCAGCAGAGGTCTTGTCGTATGTGTGTTTGATACTTCAGACAGGATACAGCATATGTTCTGGGGTCAGGGAACATCTCAGGATACTCCGGTTTATAACATGTACTTAAGAATGGATGAGCTGATAGGCAGAACTCTCTCTGAACTTGGGAAAGATGATATGCTCGTTGTAATGTCCGACCATGGCTTTACATCCTTCCATACCTGTATTGATTTCAACAGGTGGCTGCTGTCCAATGGATACCTTTTTCTGAAAGACGGCGTTGAAACGGTTGACACATCCTTTAAAGGTGTTGACTGGTCAAGAACAAGAGCCTGGTCCATGGGACTTGCAGGAATTATGCTGAACATTAAAGGCCGTGAAGGAAAGGGGATTGTTGAACCGGGCCGCGAAGCTGAAGATCTTCTTGCAGAGATTGCGGATAAACTGCTTCTTCTTGAAACAGACGAAGGAGAACTTGTTATTAACGCTGTATATCCCGCATCTGACGTATATCAGGGTCCTTATGTAAACGGAGCTCCTGATCTTGTAATAGGTACTAAAGCAGGATTCCGAGCCGGCTGGGGTTGTGTCACAGGCGGGGTTGGCAGCGAAGTTATATATCCCAACACAAGGCGTTGGAACGGAGATCACTGTCATGATCATAAGCTTGTTCCCGGAACTCTGGCATCAAACATTAAACTTGAATCGGAAAACGCTTCTATTCTTGATATTGCTCCGACAATCCTGAGGGCTCTTGGAATAAGACCACCTTCATATATGGAAGGAAAAGCACTCCTGGAAATGAAGACAGACAATGAAGCGACGTAAATTTCTAAAGCTGGCAGCTCTTTCTCCGGCAGCGCTTCTGGCATTGAAAACCGGTTGCGTAAGACCGAATGCATCCGCAAAGCGGGTAATTGTACTCGGAATCGATGGATTAGATCCATTTCTCCTTCGGAGTTTCATCAATGAAGGAGTTATGCCCAATGCTGCCAGACTGGCAGGTTATGGAGGGTTGAACAGGCTCGGAACAAGCAATCCCCCTCAGAGTCCGGTTGCCTGGTCGAATTTCATCACCGGATACGGTCCTGATGTGCATGGGATTTTTGATTTTATTCACAGGAAGCCAACTACAATAGCTCCCTATCTGTCCACTTCACGGGTTATAGGACCCGGCAGGACAATAAGCATAAGCGATTGGAGATTACCATTGACCGGAGCGAAAGTCGAATTGCTCCGCAAAGGTGAACCGTTCTGGAACAGGTTGACGGATGAGGGTATCACTGCGAAACTTATAAAACTTCCAGTCGACTTCCCCCCTGATAAAGGTAAAGCGACTATACTGTCCGGTCTTGGCACACCGGATATGCGTGGAAGCCAGGGCAGCTTCACGTTCTTCACGGATGATGCAAGATCAATATCAAATAATACTTCCGGAGGTGTCGTGGTAGCGGTTAGAGATTATGGTGACAACTGCTACAGATGTTCGATAAAAGGTCCGGAGAACTCAATGCGCGCCGGAAATCCGGAAATGGAGATTGAAGCTGAGGTTCGTGTTGATAGAGTCTCAAATGCGGCAAGAATTGATATTCAGGGCAACAGCTGTGTTCTTGCTGCAGGTGAGTGGAGCCCATGGATAAGGATGCGTTTTGATGCGATTCCGCATATATCCAGCGTCAGCGCAATTGCCAAATTCTACATGAAAGAGATTACTCCGAAGTTGAAACTCTACATGTCTCCTCTGAATATAGATCCTCTTGACCCTGCATTACCGATCTCCTCACCGGCCGGTTACAGCAGCGATCTTGCAAGAAATCTTGGCGGATTCTATACCCAGGGTTTCCCCGAGGATACAAAGGCTCTTTCAAGAGGCATTCTTTCGGATGAAGAATATCTCCAGCAGGCATGGATAGTTCTCAAGGAGCGGCTCGATCTCTTCCACCATGAGTTAAGCAGGTTCCGCGAAGGCCTTTTCTTCTTCTACTTCAGTTCTCTGGATCTGAATTTACATATGTTCTACAGAGTACTTGATCCGAACTCACCGCTTCACGCAACGACAAGCCCCCGTTTCAAGGGAGCAATTCGAGAGTTGTACACGCAGATTGACTCTGTGATCGGCCATGCACTTGAGGCGAGAGATGGAAATACCGAAGTAATCGTACTCTCCGATCATGGGTTTGCACCATTCAATCGGTCATTCAATCTGAATACATGGCTTGCTTCAGAAGGATATGCGACGATAAATGCTCCAAACGCAAGGAATCAGGATATGTTTGCTGCGATAGACTGGTCATCAACGGCGGCTTACGGGCTTGGCCTTAATTCTCTATTTATAAACAGGGCTGACCGTGAGGATAACGGATCTGTTCCGCCTGAACAGGTTCAGGATCTGTTAATTCGATTAAAGCGTGATCTTGAATCAATTACTGATCCCGCCAGCGGAAGGAGAGTTATCGATAACGCACACATCACTTCCGAGATTTATCCAGGCCCTCTCCCTCCATATGCTCCTGATATGATAATCGGCTACGCGAGGTGTTATCGATCTTCATGGGAAACCACTCTTGGCAGCTATCCCGAAGAAGTTATAACCGATAATCTTGATCCATGGAGCGGAACACACTGCATTGATCCCGCAGCTGTTCCGGGAGTTCTGCTATCCACACAAAAACCTGGAGTTGAGGACCCCAATCTGATGGATATGGGAAGAAGCATTGCGGGGCTTTTTGATATCCCTGTTCTTCCACCAGGTGGAAGGGATATTTTCAGTGGAAACGGTTCTTAAGTGATTTTCAATACTATCGGAAGCATTCTTACGCTGGTTCTGGATATAATACTCCTTCCATTTAGATCTCTACCTTCCATATGGGGACTTCTATTCATTTCTTTTCTTGCAGGTCTCGGGATGATCAGCATTTTCAGGTTAACATCAAATCAGGAAAAGATTTCACGTCTCAGAAAGAGAATGCTTGGAGAAGTATTCGGCATCCTTCTTCATATCAGCAGTCCTGCGTCGGTAATGAGATTTGCCGGACGCCTTATCTGGAGCAACACACTCTATCTTCTGTATATTTTGAAACCACTTCTCTTTATAGCTATACCTTTCATGCTGATCTGGGGACAGCTCGATGCCAGATACGGATCTAATAGCGTTGATCTGAATACACCTGTTACAGTTACGGTCGAATACGGAAATTCTCTTCCGGAAAGAGATGAAATAGATGTTGCCGGTACGAACATTGAGATAATACCACCTTTTGTCATGGTGGATACTCTCAGGCAGCTCAGTTTCAGGATAATATTCGAGGATGATATGATTGGTAGTCTCGATATTAATGGAACATCATACTCTATGGGCGCAACCGGTTTATGGAACGGAGCGATTATTCTAAGGGGTTTTGATACCGCTAATTCTCTTAAGTGCCTTTTCTGCCCCTGTATAGACCGGGCGGTACTTGAAGATGATGGACCGGTTTCAGGATGGTATTCTCTTAAGGGAGTCCGCTACGCTGTTCTAGGAGGGCACTGGTCCTGGCTGGCGGTATTTCTTGTATTCTCTTCTGTTTCTGCAATTGCAGGCGCAAAATTATTCAATGTGAAAATATAGAGAACGGAGAATCATGCAGAAACTTAAGCTTAAGCTCGACAATGAAACAATCGAAAGAATAAGAAAAGTATCTGAAGTTGGGGGTTATTCATCTCCGGAAGAATTCGTAATTCATATAATTGAGCGTGAACTGGATACTCTTGATCCCGACAACACAGAATCCGAAGAAGACATCCGTAGGAAAATGGAAGGTCTCGGCTACATCGAATAATAATTAACGTATGTTCTGAATATTATCACTAATATATTATTAATAAGCCATCTAGTTGACGAAACAGACTACGTCCCTGGATTGTCAAGGTAGCCCAGGTCTTTGAGTTTCTTTAAGATATCTTTCTCTTCATCAGGATGAACGTCATATTTTGGCGGTGGAACAAGGCCCGCGAGTTCTAGATTTCTCATGAATTTGTCATGAGCATCCTTCAGGTAAATACTGGATTCGTCTATTTCCCTTATTTCGAAATTCTTTCCTGCGGTAATTCCAGGAGATTCATTGCCTGAAGCGATAACAATAACACCATGATTCGCAAGCATAGCGCATGCAGCGGCTTTTGCCCTTTCATTCTCTTCCATGCCCAGGCTCTCGATGGCTTCAGAGTGAAATACTTCTACTTTCCCTCCTCTATCCGCAATCTCGCCGCCAAGCTCATCAAGAATCGATTCATTTGAGTCGGCTTCAGTTCTGATCCAGATAATAAGCCCTTTCATTTGTTATCTCCCTTCACGGCAGCTTCCATAAGGATTTGTGCTATTTCAGGCCTTGTGAATTCCGGTGGAGGCATTTTCCCTTCGATCAGCATCGCTCTGACTTTCTTACCTGAAAGAAAAACATGGTGTTCACTGCCATGAGCACATGTCTTCAAGGTTGCCATTCCACCGCATTTTTTACAGAAGAAAGCGTGTTCGAACTTGAGAGGAACAATTCCCAGCTGATCCTTATCGAGTTTGTCAAATATCATCTGAGCATCGTAAGTACCGTAGAAGTTTCCCACACCCGCATGATCTCTTCCCACAATAAAATGGCTGCACCCGTAATTCTTCCTTAGAATGGCGTGAAATACTGCTTCCCTTGGTCCTGCGTATCTCATTGCCGCTGGAAAAACGCTCATGGCAACTCTGGTTGAAGGATAGTAATCTTTCAGAATCTCTTCGTAGCAGTGCATTCTGACATCAGCCGGAATGTCTCCGGACTGAGTCTCACCTACAAGCGGATGAAGAAGAAGGCCATCAACTATTTCCATGGCGCATTTCTGGATATACTCGTGAGCGCGGTGAATGGGATTCCTTGTCTGGAATGCGACTACTGTATTCCACCCTCTTGCTCGGAAAAGAACCCTGGTTTCTTTAGGATCCAGTCTGTACTTCTGAAAATTCTCCGATTCTCTCCGTCTTATGGAACGTACTTTGCCGCCTATATAGGTTCCTGAAAGGCTATTCAGATATGCTACTCCAGGATGTGAGTCCTCAGCAGTCCCAAGAGTTTTCTCGGCTTCAGAAGCAAGATCAGCCTTGAACACATCCTCTATCTCCATATCGCCCCATATAAGCCCTTTCTCATCCCTGAGGCCGACATGATCACCCTTCGATACTTCAGGATCATCCGGTTTTCTGGAAAATACAACGGGAAGGGACCATATAGGACCGGAGGAAAGATGCATAAGATCGATAACAGACATGTAGTCGTCGCTGCACATAAAACCCTCAAGGGGGCTCATGGCTCCGTTGCCTATCATCTCCAGGTCGTTCTTTTCCCTGGCGTTCAGGGTAAGGAGGATCCCATTCTCGACCTTACGGATGATCTCCTCTGCCTCATTTCCCTCATATTGCCTGTCTGTCAGTCTTCCACCGTGTGGAGATACAAGCATCTCTTCCGCCTTTCATTCCATATCCAATGAATCCGGTTGATTGAATGTAAAATAGCAATAAGTGCATTCACAAGAAAATGCATGTCATGGATGTAATTATCCATAAACATGCCTGCAAGTTAGCGCAAATATATCTCCGTTCAACATTTCACGCTACCTCAATTGAATATTGCAAGACTGGTCAAGAATATTAAACTTGCTATTGTTGAAAAAGACGGAAAGGAATCGAATATGACTGATGTTCCAGTAAAAGTTGATAATCTGGAGAAAACCTTCAGAAAATCACTTGGGTTCTCCAGCTTCAAGGCTGTTGATTCATTAAGTTTCCAGGTTAATAATGGAGAAATACTTGGATTTCTTGGCCCTAACGGAGCGGGAAAAACAACCACCATCAAGTGTATCCTCGGATTACTCAAGCCCACCTCCGGGAATGTACTGCTCTGGAATGATTTTCCGGCATCTGGAAGTGTAAGAATGAGAATAGGCTACGTCCCGGAAAACCCTGATTACGAAGACATTTTCACACCTCTTGAATTCATGACAATGTTCTCTTCTATGCGTAAACTGGATATTTCAAAAGACCAGATGATATCCATACTCGGAAGAGTTGGACTTGAAGAATGGGTTAATGTACGGATCAGGAATTTTTCCAAGGGCATGAAACAGCGTATGAGCCTGTCTCTCGCGCTTCAGTCAAAACCCGAACTCCTTATAATGGATGAACCAACGGGTGGTCTCGATCCTGCTGCAAGAAAGGAATTTCGCGATGTCATACTTGAAGAGAACAGCCGCGGAGCAACGATATTTCTCTCTTCACATCTGCTTTCCGAGGTTGAGACAATCTGTGATCGGGCTGTAATACTGGCAAAAGGAAAAAAAGTAACAGAAGGTAATCTTGATGATCTGCTGAGAACAGAGGATATGTTCAGCATTTCATTTACAGTTCACGGTGCGGAAACTGATATGCCTGAAAATAAAAAGGTCACATCTGCCGATTTGCAGAAAACAATAGATGAACTGAGGAAGAACGGACAAAATATACTCGAAGTAAAACCGGTATACAGAAGTCTCGAGGAAGTCTTCCTCTCCGCTACAAGCGGAGGTAAATTATGAAACCGGTAATGACCTTTGCCCTTATGACTCTCAGAAATCTCCTGCGCAGAAGGACGATCTGGGGCATCAGCATTGTCATCCTGCTTGCCCTGTTCGGTTTAGGACAGATTCCGGGATATGGTATTTCAAATGAAGGTAGATTCATTCTTGATTTTGGCCTCTTTGGTCTTGAAATAGGCGCTCTTCTTCTTGCCATCGGGCTTGCAGCCAATATCTATCCGAGAGACAAGGAACAGAAGACTGTAATGCCCCTTATCGCCGTACCTCTGTCACGAGGGCAATATCTGATGGGACGCTTTATCGGCGCTGCGATGGTGCAGGCTGCTGCGATGCTTGTCGGCTGCATCGGACTGATGGTCATACTCCTTATGAACGGGCTTAATATTCCGGTGGATCTGTTCCCGGCAACATGTCTTCTTCTGGTGGAAGGATGGTTCCTTCTTGCAGTAGTGTTCTTTTTCAGTTTCTGGACCTCTCCCCCGCTTAATGCGCCATTAACCGTTCTGCTGTTCATATTGTCACAGATGTCCGTTTCCGGATTCATCAATATCCTTCCCGGAGCACAGGGATTCATGCGTTTTCTAAGGCTTCTGCTGCCGCATATGGATGTATTCCATATCAAAGACCCGATTGCTCACGGAGTTGGTATACCCGGTATCTATTTCCTTCTTGCTGCGCTTTACGGACTGGCTTACATGGCGTTCATGCTTTCTCTCGCTCTTGCGGTATTCAGGAGCAGGGATCTGAAATGAAGTATTTGAAGTTAGTAATACTGCTCATACTTATTTCTCTGACAGGATGCAGAATTGATTACGATATTGAAGAAGTCGCTACACCTGAATATCTCGGCGAAATACATGAACACGATAATGTGCATGCAGAAACAGAAGATAATCATGAACATGTTACTGATGAGACAGAAGTATGTCCCGTATGTGGTGATATTCATGATCAGGAACATGTGAACGAACATGATAGCACCACAATTTCAGCAAGCAGCAGACATGTGCATGATGCAGGAGAAAGAAACCACGGAACAGAATGGTTTTTCAATCAGCCATGGGCCGCAAAATTCATCTGGGGCAAGATGATAAGGGATAGTATCATTCTTATTATCCTGGCTGTTGCTATCCTTCTTGCATCCCGCTTCCGTTTAAGGAAAAAACGTTGAAAGGCAAAACTATTCCGTTTGTCGCAGCTGCCATATTTCTGGCTGTCGCAGTTTACTCCGGAAGACTTGCCAGTCAGGCTGCTTCACCTGATAACACCGCTACTGAAGCAGTATCACAAGGCATCGGTCAGATCGGAGGTTTCCTTGCGGACATTCTCTGGCTGCAGCTTGACCAGTACCACCACATCTGGATGTATCAGGGAAACGAATGGGTCACTGCGACAGATTATCTGCCTCAGCTGTGGCTCATTATCAAACTGGATCCGACTTTCGCGGATGCGTATATCGACGGCGGTTACCAGCTCGCGATTAATCTTGATGAAGTAAGTGAAGGAATCAGGCTTCTTCAGGAAGGCGTACGACAATGCCCGGATAATGAGCGTGTTCTCTGGGAGTACGCTGTAGTTCTCTGGGAAGCAGATTATTACAGTCCCAGATTAACGGAAGAAGCCACCTGGCAGTACCTCAGGATCGTACGGGAAAAGCGGGGTCTCATTGAAGAATCATGGAATGAGGGAAATGCATATTTTCTTCTTGAAAAAACATTTGAACGGGACACTCTAAGGCGAAACAACCTTGAGATATCCAGACACTATTCCAACAGGTGCAGCTTTATAAGACAATCGCGAATAGAAGGTGTCTGGAGCAATGAGGACTGATCTTCATCCAGGATATCACTTCTTCCGCACGAACCGCAGACACTGATGTCGACTATCCTGGATACCTATTCTGAATTCCTTTCCTATTGGGAGAAATACAAAAATCTTCCGATAAAGGATCAGGTTGAGGGCTGGGCTTCTGAATATATGGGTATGTTGCCTGACCTGCTGGAGATACAGCAGAAAGACTATAGCGACATATCGGAAGACTGGCGCAGCATCGCTTTGGAAAGGGTATTCCCTTTTCTGCACAGCCGCATGGATTCCATGGAAGAAGCGCATGCCAACCTTATCGAGTTTATTAAACCAATGCACAATCTTGCGATTGAGAAATTCAAGATCGATGATTTCGATATTCTCTATGTTATTTATGTGGGAATAGGATGCGGGGCAGGATGGGTTACAAGACTGCGTAATTCGCAGGCTGTTCTATTTGGTCTTGAGATGATCGCGGAGTGCAGGTGGTCAGAATCCGATTCGCTGAAAGGCTTGATAGCACATGAGATCGGTCATGCAGTACATGGGAAACTAAGACAGGATCCGGAACTGAATCAGGAGAAAGGTCCCTGGTGGCAGCTGTACACAGAAGGGTTCGCACAGCGCTGCGAGCACATCATAATGGGTCGAAACAGCTGGCACGAAAGAATCGGTCTTAATACTTCCGGCTGGCTTGAATGGTGTACAGAGAATAAGAGCATGCTTGCCGAGAAGTTCCTTCAGCTGGTTGAAGAGGAAACTGATGTCCGTCCATTTTTCGGCTCGTGGTTTGATATACAGGGTTATAAGCAATGCGGGTATTACTTAGGGCATGAAGTGATATTTGACCTGGAACAAGAATGTAATATCAGGAATCTGGCTGTGATAAAAAATGTTAAGTTTGCGATGAAATCCGTACTGGAGTCATATATCAATAACGGTTAACAACATGGTTCTTTAATCCAGTTCTCTATATGCAGATCAGGAACTCTCTCAAATTCTTTTACATTATTGGTTACAAGAATTAGATCTCTGGTAAGACACTGCGCTGCAATCAATAAGTCATATGGACCAATTGGAGTACCCTTCTT
>JAUVEU010000123.1 GCA_030594645.1 Candidatus Aegiribacteria sp. | reverse complement strand
ATCGTCCCGGAGGAACTCGCCCAGAACACCGGTCATTCTCCCGAGAAACTTGCCATCATTCGTTATGCCCCGGCCAAATGTCATCACAGAATACAGCGATGTTGTATTCGTCAATATGATATATTGAGTTTTTTCCGCAGTAAAAAGATGTGCCGACCAGTCAGCAAAAGGATTTGAATGCAGAAGAAGGGTTTGCGTCGGCTGTACACCGATCTTCTTCCCAAGTTTTTGTGACAGGCGTATTATCATGAAAATCCCGTAAGAAGTGGATGTGAGTACAAATTCCTCAGAGGCCAGAGAGTGATATCCTCATCAATCGGTATCACATTTTCACCTGGATAAATACACCATAGATGCTCAAGTTCCAGATCTTCGATAGCGATCCTGGCTGATCTCCCGGGTCTGGAATTTTCAGACAGCTTTATCTTTATGCCGTAACGCTTACCGTTTAAAAAGAGAAGAATGTCAAGTTCAGCATTCTGATGCGTTCTCCAGTAGAACAGCCTGTCAGTATTGAAAGCTTTAATAACCTCTTCTACAACAAAACCTTCCCATGAATGACCCGCGATCTGGTTGCCAACAAGATCATCGTAGTTTCTTATCCCGAGCAAAGCATGGAGTATACCTGAATCGCGCAGATACAGCTTTGCTGACTTAACCTGCCTTTTCCGGATATTGGCATGCCAGGGCTGCAGACGACGAATAATGTAAGCTCCTTCAAGCACATCCAGGTATCTGCTTACCGTTACGTGTGAAATCCCCATGGACCGGCCTATTGAAGAGAGATTCAGAACCTGACCGTGACCTGATGCCAACATCATCAGGAAACGTCTCATAGTTGAAGCTGGAAGCGGATAACCCATCTGCGGCAGATCTCTTTCAAGAAATGTTCTGATAAAGTCCATCCGCCATGCCAGGCTGGAGGAATCAGCAGAAGCACAGTAAGCAGGTGGAAAGCCCCCTCTGCTCCACAAAACGCTAATGTTATCCGGACCGGTTGCTTCAATAGATAATCCTGACAGATCTACAAAAGACACTCTGCCGGCTAGACTTTCGGAAACACCCCGGATTATATCAGGAGAAGCACTGCCCAGAAGCAGGAATTTAACCGCACCCGGTTTTCTGTCAACAATAGGACGAATCACAGCAAACAGTCCCGGATTGAGCTGAACTTCGTCGATGACAACCAGCCCATCAAGTGACGACAGATACATTTCGGGATTCGAAAGACGAAGCTGATCCGCATGTGTTTCCAGATCAAGATATTTTCCCGGGTTATTCCGCAGATATTGCATGGCAAGTGTAGTCTTGCCGATCTGTCTTGCCCCAAGTAATGCAGTAACAGGAGAACGGGCAAGAGCTGCTTCAAGGTGCTCAAGATTTCTGATTCGCTTAATCATGAGTCAATAATACCATGAAAATTGAATATGTCAATTGCAGATTTCATGCATACCATTTATCATTGAAATTGCCGGAGAAGGCGATCCGTTCATAAATCGCTGCCTTCTTTTAATACTTGGAGTATTAAATATTTAGTATTATCGTCGTACTCGACAGGAGGACACAAATGACAACCATTGATCTTATGCGGGCAAGGCGCATGGATGTGATTGAAGTGGCGCAACGGCATGGAGTCACGTCTATTATGGTATTTGGTTCTGTAGCTCGTGGAGAAGAATCTGCGGAAAGCGATATAGACCTCCTCGTCACGACAGGGCCGAAAGTCAGTTCCTGGTTTCCTGCGGGTTTGATTCTCGAGTTCGAACAGCTCCTTGGACGACACATCGACATCGTAACAGAATCCGGTCTTAATCCACTTCTCCAGGAACAGGTGTTGTCCGAAGCGGTCGTACTGTAGAACGACAAGGCCTACCTGAAGCACATCCTCAACATGATTGACCGGATCGAGAGCATTAACGGGACGGGTAAAAATACATTCCTCAGATCGCGACTCCACCAGGATGCGGCCCTGCGAAATCTTCACACTATGACTGAAACGACCCAGCGACTCTCTGAAAATCTCAAATCCACACATCCTGATGTTGAGTGGGCTACGCTCGCAGCATGATGAAATCACTAAAGGTTTCCACCCTTTTTCGATAAGCACCGTACGCACCCTTCTATCCTTAACCTTATTCGCAGGATCACCATGCAGATTCCTGCTCAGTCCTGCTCTCCTGCCCGATTGAAGTACTGGCCAATATGAATCCACATGCATATGATTCTTTTTCAGGAGGATGAACTTGAATAGAACAGAACTTCTCAAATGCTTCTCGAACGTCACCGTCTGGAAGAAGGGTAACAAACGCGCCCCTCATAAACCCCTCCTCATTCTCTACATGTTGGGCAGGCTCCAGCGTGGTAAAACCGGAACAGTATCCTTCGATGAAATAGACAAGAGTGTAGGCAAACTACTGGACGAATTCGGTCCACCACGGAAAACCCAGCCGATCTACCCTTTCTGGTATCTGCAGAACGATGGGCTGTGGCAACTGACAAACATCGAACCATCACAAAATGGCACATTGGGACCCTGCCCCACCAAAGCATTTATCAAAAGCAGGGATGCACATGGTCGTTTTCCAGCTGACATTGAGAAAGCCCTCACTTCTGAACCGGAAACCCTCCGAAGAATCGTATCGGGTTTAATGGAAGCCAACTTCCCGGCTACTCTCCACTCCGACATTCTTCAGGCAACTGGCTTGAACATCGAATCCTGCAATATTCCTCATGAAATACCATCTGATTCAAAAAGAATCCGGGATCCTCATTTCAGGGAAAGGATACTGAAAGCCTACGAATACAGATGCGCTGTCTGCGGTTTCAGTGTAAGACTCGGGAATGCTTCAGTAGGACTTGAAGCGGCTCATATCAAATGGCACCAGGCAGGTGGTCCTGATGAGGAATGCAACGGTCTCGCCCTCTGCGCACTCCATCACAGCCTTTTCGACAGGGGAGCATTCTCCCTTAATAATGACAGAAAACTGATAGTATCAGAGAACGCCTATGGTAATAAGGGTTTCGATGAATGGCTCATGCGTTTCCATGGAACCACGATCCACCCCCCGCAGCGCAGTTCATACCTGCCAAACGGTGACTTCACTCAATGGCACATCAATGAGGTGTTCAAGGGAAACCCGCGGGAATTCTTGATCCGCTAGAAAACATAGCGTCAGAACTCGGTATATTGCGCATAATAGGTGCTATTTCTGGATCCCGAATCATTATAAATCGTTCCAGAATAATCATTTAAATCAGATAATATTTGTCTATCCAACGAAAACATTACTGTTATGCCAGTCAATGTATTCCAAACCCGGTCTATCCTCTAAGGACTCAGGAAGAACCGGAAGTCTCTGCCCATGTAGTGCGTAATAAATTCTTCCATTATGAAATTCTTCCCTGATCCTCTTACTCACCTCGATATGGTAATCCGGACTAATGGTAATGTATCCTGAATCAAACAGATTATGAAGATCAGATCGAAGAAGAAGCCCGTTTGATGTTGCATTCGGACCATGCTCTGCAAAAGATTTAATGTGAGCTGCCTCCAATACTGGCAATACCCTTTCCCCTGTCATAGCACATTGTCTGGAATACGCGTCAGTAACAAGAACACGGAATGCACCCTGACCCAATCTGGCTCTGGCAAGATACTCTGAACCCCATCGCTGTTCTTCACCAATCCCCAGATCGGAACCATCATATAATCCTTGAAAGTGACAAGCACCAGTTGCAAATTCCCACAATTCCTGAAATGCTTCATCACCACCACGGTATGACTTTCCTGAAACAATATTCATTGACCAATCATTCGGAACAGGAATCCACTTATCACGTGTTAGAAAAAACGGATTCGTTAGAATTGTGCAACCAATCACTGGATCATAGAAATTGTCTCTACGATGTTTCAGTACTAATCGTCTCAAAGAAGAAATATCAGCAGCACCATTCTTCTCTCCAAATGCTTTCCATGCAAGAGAAAGGGGCAGAACAGAGTACTTAACGAAGAAACCACCCCCAGCAATAAAATTCAGAGGACTATGAAGCTTGAAAAGGAAAGGAGCTCCAGGAGGAATTGCTTTGAAGGTTCTGGTTCCACCTGGCCTCCAGAAGTTAACCTCATCCGGTGTAATTCTTGAGAGGAAATCGAACCAGTTGTTGTCCGTGACTCCAACATAGAGTTTCATTTTAACAAGATCTTATTCTGTATTATCATCATTCTCAATGATTGTAACACCTTTACTCGTGAGGATCAACGAATTCTTTTATTTCAACAACTTCTGTATATGATTTCAATCGCAGGACTACGTCTCTTTCAAGAGCAGCAGCGATCTTTGAAATAGAATCTATTGTGAAGTTCGCAGACTCATTGAGTACTCGACCAACATACTGACGGCTTTTCCCAAGACGCTCCGCAAGTTGGCTTTTACTGAGACTTTCTTCATCCATCGCCTGGAAAATATCTCCAACAATAGTGGCTTTCATATATTCCTGCAGGAACTCTGGATCCTTCTCCAGTCTTTCTCTTTTCTTTGACTCATTCATAATTCTATCCACCCTCAGCTTCAAGAAATGCCACTATTCTTTCTTCTGCTCTAGCCACTGAATACAAGCTTATACCCCATCATGTCAACTCACAGGTTTACATCTATTGTGCAATTATACATCACTCTTTCTCAAATGTCCCATATGTGCTATTCAATCGCAGCTTTGAGTGTCTCCAGAAAAGCATTGAACTGCTCAGTATCCTTCAAACCCTGAGCAGAGATCACCAAAGGCTTCCACCCTTTCTCAACAAGCACCGCGCGTAGCCTTCTATCCCTGACCTTATTCGCAGGGTCACCATGGAGATTCTTACTCAACCCATCAATGTAGATAGCAACCTTCGCGTCTGTGTAAGCATAATCCGCAACAGTAAAGGAACTCCCGCCAAGATTAATCCTGTATTGGTCCGAATCCGGAGGCGGAAAACCCCTCTCAACAAGCATAGCAAGGAACCTTTCCTCAGCCCTGCTCTCCTGCCCGGTAAGATGCGATGAGGATGAATCGATTACTGCCGGTATTTCCCCAATCTTATTAAATCCGCTTCTGTTCGTGCGGAAGAACTCAACAGCCCTGTTCTTATCCAGCAGATCATGATAATGCTGATTCGAATAACTCAAAAGGCATCCGTAACAGGCGATCTCACATTCACAGGTTGTGAGGATATCAACGGCCCTGTCGATGATATCTTCCCAGTACTCCATGATAAGTTTCAGGAAACCGCTTCCTCCGGGAGCCGGATCGTAAAGCAGGCATGTTTCAAGGCCATTCTCATCTTTGAGTATGCTGTATTCAAGTTCCTGGTTATTCAACTCAAGCACCTCTGTTGCTCCAAGTAGAACTGATTCGATGATATTTACAGCAAGGCCATCTTCTTCGAACGGACCGATTCTGAGTGTATCCGAAACAACTTCGGAATGCAGAGTGAACCATTCAGGTTCATTCCCGCAGCTTGTCCTGTGCCGCTCAATAAAATCCTCTATCTC
>JAUVEU010000070.1 GCA_030594645.1 Candidatus Aegiribacteria sp. | reverse complement strand
AATGGCTGCCTAAGGCCTGTTTGCTAATTATCTATTAATTAGACGTCACAAGGAAATGCTCGTAGTGTACCCACCACTTCTGCGGGTATATAAAGGTGAAATCATCAGGCCACACTATGTTAGTACGGATGTCTATCGGGTAGGGAGGAGTACCGTCAATCCAAGCGCAGGACATGCTGTATTCCTCTTCGACTGCGGGTGCATATCCTAGTAAGATATTGTAATCACCACTGCAAACGAGAGTTTCTCTTCCAATCTCCACACCGCCCGATGTTACAATAACGACAGCCGAGGTGTTCTCAGCGTTAATTATTACTCTACCAGACATGTATACCGAATAACCACAATCGATATCTCCTTCATGAACAGGCGCTACCATTGATGTTGCGAGGATTGCGAGGATTAGTAACATATTCGCTCCTTTTCTTTTTAAGTATCAACGCAATGAACATGGCCTTAGGCAACCATATTTTTGTACTTCATTATCCAATGTCTGATATTTATGTGATGCTTATGCAATAACCTTGCCAAAACTGTATGGTATTCAATATCAATGAAATGGAATATTTGAGTTAATATTAGTTCGTTAGTAAATAGGGATATTTTCCCGATTACGGGAAATTATTCACCGTTATTGGAGTGTTAACCGCATACAGAAAGCGTTAAATCAGTTATTATTTGAATTATTACATTTTTCATATCTGATAAGTATCAATGTAAACGTTTTAGATTTACGCAGAACCCCGAAAATTTCGGAAGATAGTCACGACATGCGGAAAACGATTTGTTGAACATGAAACTAATGGTTGCCTAAGGTAAGTTACTCTTAATCTATATATTTACAAGACGAAATTCTCGTAGTGTACCCAATATCTCTGTGGGAATATTTGATGGAAATCATCTGAATATACGATACCTGAACGAACATCTACCAGGTAGGGTGGACTACCGATTATCCAAGCGCAGTTTACAGTAAAAGTAGTTCCTTCCGCTGGGAAGCCCAGATTAATATTGTAATCGCCAGGGTAAAGGACAGTTTCGCTTCCACTGAAGCCGTTCGACCCTGTTACAGAAACCACTGCATGACCTGCGTTAATATCCCAATCTACTTTGCCCCTCATAAATGCCCGATGTTGGGTATCAACATCTCCTTCATGAACAGGTGCTACCAGAGACGTCGCAATGATTGCGAGGATTAGTAACATATTCGCTCCTTTTCTTGTTAAGTATCAACGTAATGAGCATGGCCTTAGGCAACCATATTTATGTAATTCATTATCCAATGTCTGATATTTGTATGTAATATCCATGCAATAATCTTACCAAAACTGTATAGCATTGAATATCAATGAAATGGAATATTTAAGTCAATATTAGTTCGTTAGTAAATAGGGATATTTTCCCGATTAAGGATTTGATTCGTTCAAGAAGGGCTGTTTACCGCTCAATTTGTTATTGGAACTATCGCATTTCCGAATTTTTGATATGTATCAAGCAAAATCGTTTAACCTTGCACTTGATGTCCGAATCTTCCAGGAAGATAGTCACTGCAGGCGGGGAAACTATTTGTCGAACATGAAACTAATGGCTGCCTAAGGTTAGTTACTTTGTATATATATCTATATGTCCCATTCAAAAATCTCGATGTGTCTCCAATATTTTTGTGGGTATACAAAATGGAAATCATCTGAATATGTGATACCTAAACGAACATCTACCAGGTAGGGTGGACTACCGTATATCAAAGCACAAGTTACAGTATAAGTAGTTCCTTCCTCTGGGAAATCCAGATCAATATTGTAATCACCAGGCCACCAGAGAGTTTCAGTTTCACTGAAGCCATCTGATCCTCTCACAGTGACCACTGCATGAGCTGAAGAAATACCCCAGTTTACTTTACCTTCCATCCATACAGAATAACCGCAATCGATATCTCCTTCATGAACAGGCGCTACCATCGACGTCGCAAGTATTGCCAGAATCAATAACATAGTTGTTACCTTTCTTGTTAAGCATCAACGTAATGAACATGGCCTTAGGCAACCATTTTCTTTTTGTAACTAATTATCCAATGAGTGATATTTGTATGTGATGTGAATGCAATAATCTTACCAAATCTGTATAGTATTTAATATCAATTAAATGCGTTGATCGTGTTCATATTCGTTCGGTGATAATTCGGGATATTTTCCCGATTACGGGAAATTATTCGCCTAAGACGGACTGTTAACCGCTTGCGGTAGCCGCTAAATATGTTATTATTGAAACTATCATATTTTTCTATGCGTGATTAGCATCGATAGCATGTTTTATCACATAATATAAGACTGGAATAAAAGAGGAAATGTTATTGTTGATGTAACATCAAGTAAGAGACTCTATTCTAATATTGAATATAATGTTTTCAAGTATCAGGTTAAGGCTAGAATCAGGAGCAAGTATAATTACAAGGATTAACTATTTTAACATAGAATGCCTTCTTGAAATTATGAACAGTCTTTCACTTTATCTCGTATTGTTTCCAGGTTCTTAAATATGATTGAAACACTCAAAACAATCTGTGACCTCAGTGAAAATGCAACCCTTGCCAAACAGGTGGAATGCCTTTCCGAATGGATTCCTGCTTTTATATCAGGGCACGCTGGCATTGATGACCTATGTGACAGGTTCGGACTAAGCTGCTCGGAGGAACCGTCTTCCATAGAATCGGGCAATGCTGTTCAAATAAACCTTCCAGAAGGTAGAAAGCTTTTCGTGAGCGGTGAAGATATTTCAGGCGTAAACCTGCTTGAACCGGTTATTTCATCGCTTATTGGTATCTGCAATTCGTATCCGCCGTTTCCAAGGGTGGAAGAAATGGATTTTCCCGAAATCATAGCAAGATCTGAAATTATGCTGGGCGTAAAACACAGCATTAAGAAAATAGCAGGCACGAAGGTTCCTGTACTGATTACCGGTGAAACCGGCACCGGAAAGGATCTTGTTGTCAGCGCACTGCACCGGGCATCAGGTAGAGCACCCTTTGTTACAGTGGATTGTGGAGTAATCCCGGAAAATCTTATTGAGGCTGAGTTATTCGGATCGGCCAAAGGTTCATATACCGACAGTAGATCTGATCGCCAGGGTTTGATTGAATCGGCAAACGGAGGAATCCTCTTTCTTGATGAAATAGGGAATATGCCCCTGCATCTTCAGGCCAAACTTCTCAGAGTTATCGAGTCCGGGATTCTCAGAAGAATAGGCGAAACCGTTGAAAGAAAGGTGAATTTCAGGTTAATATCCGCTACAAATTCCGATCTCTGTTATAAGATCAGCCGCGGAGAATTCAGGTCGGATCTCTATTACAGGATCGCTGTAATGGTCATATACGTGCCGCCTTTGAGAGAAAGAACTGAAGATATCCCTCTTCTTGTTCGCTATTTTGCAAAACAGCTTATGCAACCCGGGATAAAACCTCCCACATTTCTGAAATCCTCAATGAACAGGCTTTGTTGCTACAAATGGCCTGGAAATGTGCGTGAGCTACGGAATATAGTTCACAGATCCATTCTGATGAGCAGCGGGAAAATAATCAGAGAGTCTGACATTATTTTTGAAAGTGCTATTCAGGGGAATGATCTTAATACTAATAATACATCCATGCAGAAACTGGAGGACGTTATTACTCATCACATATACAGAACATACAATTTACTCAAAAGCAAATCTCGCGCAGCTGAAGTTCTGCAATGTGACCCGAAAACAGTATCGAAATACGTTAAAAAATACATGATAAATTATGAATAGGGTATGTTCGAAATAGAATCAACATCACTCGCAGAGTTCTTTTGGAATAATCCCCTGCCTTGAAAGCGGGGTATCATCGTGGTATGCTTGAAGGTAAAAGTGCTTAATCAGCAATTCATATTGATCGGTTAACCGGTTGCAACAGTCAGGGTTAAGGAAAGTCGAGGGAACAATGAAATTCATAACCTTTGTATTTGTGGTTCTGGTACTCTGTTCGCGTTGTGGATACGATTCCGGGAAAACTGATCCGGGGGAATCCACCGGTGCGGATACCCTTCACTACCTGGCGCCCTATGATTCAATCGGGATTGATATAGGTGATTCCTGCTACGTGTTCGGTGATATCTGGGGGCAGTGCATCTTCCCTGATGGTACAATAGGGATATTGGACAGGTCGATAACATCGGTGAAGTTCTATTCGCCCGAGGGCGTATACATCCGGGAGTTCAGTCCGGTGGGCAGTGGCCCCGGTGAGTTTTTAGGTCTCGATAGACTTGGCTGTGACGAATACGGCAATATCATGCTTGCAAGCTTCTACGACAGGAAACTCGCCTGGTTCGACCCGGAATTTTCCCTAATTGAAGAGGTGATGTTTACTTCAGGGAACAGAGCCCCCATGAGGGTCTATCCAGTTCCGGATACAGGATTCGTTGTACTAACATCCGTATTTCAAGAGCCTGATTCTGCTGGTTGCGAGGTAGCGCTGTTCAGGGGTTCTGACGAACCGGAGACCGTCTACAGGAAGAGATTGACCATCTTTGATCAAATGTGTGAATATCAGATAGCAACAGATATGATATTCATTACTGATCAGTTCGGAAGGGTTTACATCGCAAATAGATCTACGGATATTTTCAATATCATTTGCTACTCCCCCGAAGGAGACACACTCTATTGCATTGATCAGCCATACGAACCTGTCCGGAGGTCCCAGGAGGAGATAGACAATGAGTTTGAGCTTGCAAGGCAGAACTGGATAGATGCCGTGGGAACTGCAGCGGGTTTTGATTGGGAACCTCCCGCGTATCAACTGTCCATAAAGAGCATGATGGTGGATGGTATCGGCAGGCTATGGGTAAAAGGCGGCGGAATTGATGCACTCTACCATGTTTTCAGCGAGACCGGTGAGTACCTGCATGATTGTGCGTTGGTCATGCCTGACTGGCAGGGTGTTGACGACTGGGCTGTTCACATAGGTCCCTACGGTATTATCGCCAGCACCAGAAACCCTGAGTCGTATCCTGTTGTTTACATGCTTGAAGAAGTGACAGAGGTGGGATCCTCGTCTGAGTGAGGACCTGACTTCATTGACTGCATTTGCTCTAAAACTATATGATTATCCTTATCGTTTATTAATATCCAAGGTCGAAACGGAGGGTAATCACGATTGTTCCGGCACCCTCGGGGGGTTCCGGTATGCTCATGTTTGTAAGCACTTCTGCAGCACTCTCAGCCAGTTCATCGCTTCCGGTTTCGTTGGATACTATTTCTACTTCCTCCACATTTCCATCAGCATTGAATGTGACGTTGAAGAAAATGGTCCCTTCAGGGAAGGTATCTCTTGCGGAATCGCAGATTCTCAGTATCTCAAGGAATTCGATCAACATATCCGATTTTACCGCATGGAATGCCGCACTCAGCTGATAGTTCGACAGTCCAAGATCGGGCTGGATGTGCAGCATAATGATTGTTGGAGAGAGGGAAGATCGGCTACCCATTATAATACCTCTGGCATCAGTTACAGTTATCGTTGTTGATCCTACTGTAACAGGCTGCAAGCCTCCTCTACCAACGGAGCCATAGTCAATGCCGGTAGCGCCCTGAGGTGGTGCGCCTGTTCCAAAAATACCTTCGTATGAAACTCCATCAGGCATATTGACAGGAACCTGGACTGTTATAGGATTGTCGGTGGAGTCAGTTCTGGCTTCATCGCTCACAGCTACGAAGGATGTATAGTTACTGAGAATCTGGTATTCCAGAGCAGTTACGGTTATCTCCGTTACGATCGGGTCAGGATATTCGGATGAGAGCATCTGGCTGTTCAGATCATGGATTTTATTTCTTGCCCACATGATTGCTATTGCTTCATTTGATTCAGAGATTTCAGGCAAAGTTATATTTTCATTCTGACTCCAGCTGTTCATCGCAACTGATCCCATGAGCTTTATTGTCTCTGTACCCGATTCATTGTATTTGCCCACGATGAAGAGTGTGGTTCCGGGATAAATATCCCTTATGCTGGAAGGATAAACATCGTAAACCTCGAAATTTCTCCAGTCTATTTCAAAGTCCATGATATATGGATTGTTGATCTTGTTGTATATTGCTGATACAGCATCAGATGGATCATCATGCAATCCGACATAAAAGGCTTGTCCTCTTCCTTCTTCAGCCAGACCTTCGATAAGAGATCTATTGGGACTTGATCCAACACCTACACTGAAAAGCCTGATATTATCTCCCAGCGTACTTTGGACCTCACTCAATATCTGATTTTCATTCCCAATGTATCCATCTGTCAGGAACAGTACGAAGCGAATTCTTTCAGAGTCTTCAGGATATCCAATTGCAGCTTTGATGCCTTCAATCATATGCGTTCCACCAACGCCAGACATGGCGTTGATGTAATCAAGACCTGTTAGAACGTTATCGTCTGTGTTGGATAGAGGATCGTTTGACATACTGCTCGCAGTCTCACTGAAGCGCATAATCTGGAATGTATCATGAGGATTCATTCCGGAAACGAACTGTCTTACTGTCTCTTTGGCTACTTCAATGGGCTGTCCACCCATTGATCCAGAACAGTCCACAACGAAGAAAAGCTCTTTTGGTGTTATTCTGTCAATATCAACTTCACTCTCAGGTTGGACTATCAGCATGAAATGATTACCAAGCTCATTATTGTGAGTTAGAACTGCTGTCTCCAATCTGTCAGTTGCAGTACTATATCTGAGAACGAAATCCCTGTTAGGGATCTCTGACTGGCTTTCAAGCTCAACGTAAGTCATGCCATTACTTTCAATATCCGATTGTATTTCATGATTGGGAGATTCCAGATGCTGAACAGGCAGACCAGCATTGATACGTACGGTTAGTCCTATATCGTAACCCGGTCTTGTACCTTCCGGAACTACCGGAGGTGTAATGAGATCAGCGTCCGGTACGATATTCGTCGGGGAAGACCATCCGCTTGAGCTTGGTCCGGTTGGATAACCGGGAATAAACCTTGGGCCTACTACCATAGGGAAGATAATTTCATATTCACCATCATCATAATGAACAGGGGCAATATAGGTTATTTCAATGGTTATGCTGTCCCCTGGCATGATGTTGCCAACGCTTTGAGTGAAAATATTCGGTCTTTCCTGCGATAGCATTGAAGCTGTATGACCGGCATCTATAGCTTCATGGTATACCTGTTCAGCCTGTTCTCTCTCGTATATCCTGCCTGCGACTAACATGTCTCCTATGTACATGTTCATACTGTTC
The DNA here is from genome assembly GCA_030594645.1 of Candidatus Aegiribacteria sp. GTDB lineage: Bacteria > Fermentibacterota > Fermentibacteria > Fermentibacterales > JCC-6 > Aegiribacteria. The sequence goes on along the minus strand of JAUVEU010000070.1, from coordinate 5,618 downwards.
ACAGCACCATTTTGGGGGAGAGGGAAAGTGTAAACAGCTTCAATGGGTACATCAGCAGGATTGCCATATACTTGCTTAACTGTAGCTCTTTGCATGCAGCCGGTTATAAGGATTTCCACTTCCGTATGTTCAAGAGGAAGATCGAATACTATCCCGTCTTCAGTGGCAGCCTGAAATCTCCCGGAACGGGGATTTGCGTCAAATACCGGTTCAAACGCTGCTTCAGGTATATCATCCAGTGTTATTTCAGGTAAGTCTTCAAGCACCTCAGCGACAGATGGGGTAGTTGACGGAGTAGAACTTAGCGATCCGAAATCAAGAATAACAGTTTCTCCTGCTTCAACTTCAACACCCGTTGCTGTTAAGGAACTCAGTCCAACCATACTGGCTGTTACATCGTAGGTTCCCTGCACCAGGTTTATGATTTTATACTCTCCATTTGCATCTGTCATTGCTCCGTATGATGTGCCAACAACCATGACAGTTGCTCCTATAAGTGGATTTCCACGGCTATCGTATACTCCACCAGCTATACTGCCTGTATTCTGTGCTAAACAGATTGATGGAATGAAGATTGATATCATTACAGCGATAAGGATTGATTTACCCATGATTTCCTCCCCGGGTTGTAAACTGGTACTGAATTTTGCTGTTTTAAAGTAAAGAAAGCAGTTCATATTGCTTACCGGGCTTTCTCAACAACAAAACCAGGTACATACATATTTTAATACTGTATCTCGATTTTACTGAAGAATTGATAGTTCCGCCAGGTGGGGAGAAGTGCTATGAAGCTCTCAGTGTCAAAAATAGTAGGTCGGACCTGAAAACCTGGCACAATATTGAAAATGTTTAAATGTCAGGCCCGGCCCCATTCTTTAGTTGGGCAGCGCGGATGCTGTCTGACTCTGCCTGATCCATGTTTCCCATCTCAAGATATATATGGCTTCTTGTCATATACGCGTCACCATATTCGGGATTCCGTTCAATGGCAGAGGACATATCTTCGATGGCTCTATCGTATTGCTCGTTAATGGCGTACGCGGATCCCCTTGCGTAGTAGGTGGTGGGTGAGAAGGGATTGTATACGATGGCTCTGTTGAGATCAGATATCGCCTTATCGTGATTATCCAGGAAAACATGTGCTAAACCCCTCTGGAAATAAATTCCGGGGTAGTCAGGATCGAGTTCTACGACAGTGTTAAAAACCTTCAGAGACTGCTGATCTTTGCCCGCGTCCGCAAAAACTACACCCAGCATCTGATAGGAGCCTGCGTTATACGGATCGAGTTCAATGGCTTTGTATAAATCGGAAAGAGCCTGCTCGGTCTGCCCTATACCATGACGGAATAATCCTCTGTAGAGCAGCGCGTCTATCATGGTGGGATCCAGCTTCAGTGCTCTGCTGAAGAGTTCTATGCCCTCTCTTTCTAAATCTGCATCGATACTGTCTACTCCCGCATGGAAGAGCAGAACGGCATAGTTCTCACTGGTCCTTGGAACTCTGACAACGCGGAATCCGACACAGGTTGCCCAGAGGTCAGGAGACAGGCTGCTGCGGCTTCCCGACCTGCAGCCGTTCAGGCTTGTAAGCCAGCTCCCCCCGCGGTGTATTCGCCGAGCGCTCATTGCGTGGGGCCACTGATTATCGCACGGATAGAGGAATGGACTTCCGTCCGGAGGAAGATAATCGTAATCGGAGGAGTACCGGTCGAAGCACCATTCGGAAACATTGCCCGCCATGTCGAAAAGCCCCCATGAATTGGCATCAAGTGAAGCTACTTTACGGGTACCAGCTTCAATACCATGAGCTTCTGCCCAGATCTGACCGGACTCATTAACTCTGTAGCAGCAGTAACTGCTCGCAAGGCTGTCATTACCGGAATCTCCCCAGAAGAAGTCGGTATCGCTTCCCGACCTGCAGGCGTACTCCCATTCCGCTTCACCCGGCAGCCGGTAAATGTAACTGGAGTCCAGTTCGTTCAATCTATCCATGAATCTTCTGCAGTCGAACCAGGATACAGCGTAGACAGGATGATCTGAACCTCTGCCGCATAGATCTGTCCAGAGGAATGGTATACTGCTTTCCTCAGAATCCATCAGTTCTTTCCACATAGCCTGAGTTACCTCTGTAGACATTATCTCGAAGGAATCGATTTGAATAACCCTCTGCGGAACTTCATTGAAGCGTTCACTGCATGAAGTATCTGAACCGATCAGGAAATCCCCTGCGGGTATGGAAACGAAGTACATTCCCTCCAGGGGCCCTTCTGAAACCGTGTCTGTTTCAGAACCCAATGCAGCAAATGTGATTAACAGGACTGCTGATATCACATACAGTTTCATGTCAGAACCTCCCTGCAGTTCGCGAAATGAAGAATGCTTATTCATTTATGATTCTTTAAAACAAACCTGCCCTGCGCAGTTTTCATTCCCTGTTTACCAAACTTATTGAAGTTTCAGTACTTGCACAAGACGGGATACTATTCTACCGGCAGCTCCAGTTTTAGTATCTTCATACAGGTGTGAAGAGATCAATCGCTTTTTCGAATATTGTCCGATCAGGATTGAACGGTACAGGAGGACGAATCGAGTGGCGGCTTTGCGAAGTGAATGGAAGCATGAGATCTGGAATCCGGTGACCGGGTGCAGCCCGGTGAGCGAGGGGTGTGAGCACTGCTATGCCAGAGGTATTGCCCTGAAGCTTCAGGGTATGGGTGTTTTGAAGTACAGAGAGGGTTTCTCGGTGGCTGTACATGAGGATGCTCTTGGGATACCGTCAGGGTGGAAGAAACCTCGGCTTGTTTTCGTTACCTCCATGGGGGACCTTATGCATCCTGATGTACCGGATGATTTTGTACTTCGGGTTTTTGATGTGATGCGGTGCTGTGACAGGCATGTTTTTCAACTTTTAACGAAGCGTCCCGAGCGAATGGCTGAGCTGTCTGGGAGGATATCCTGGCCCGGGAACGTCTGGGCAGGGGCGACAGTGGAGAACAGGGGCGCGTACCATCGGCTGGATAGCCTGCGCCGAGTGGATGCTGTGGTGCGGTTCGTATCTTTCGAGCCTCTGCTCTCGGATGTTAGCGATATTGATCTTACAGGTATTCACTGGGCTGCTGTCGGCGGTGAGTCCGGACCTGATGCGAGACCGATGAAGATCGAGTGGGTTCGAGCTTTGCGGGACATGTGCATTGCCGGGGGAATAGCCTTTTACTTCAAGCAGTGGGGCGGGGAAAACCAGTATTCAGGGGGAAGAACGCTGGACGGCAGGATATGGGATGAGATGCCTGAGCCTTCGGGACAGCTGAGGCTTAACGGGATCTAGTCAGTATAAATAGCCAGCTTTCTGTCCCTGATATTCCACTGAATATCCGTTGTATTATTTAAGAAGACTCTGTCATGGCTTACCAGTACCAGCGCTCCGGTGTAATCGTTAAGTGCTTCCTCCAGGCATTCTATCGACGGCAGATCCATGTGGTTAGTGGGTTCATCCATTATTAAAAGCCATGGCGTCTTTGAAAGGCCAAGCGCCAGCAGCAGTTTTCTGGATTCACCCGGGCTTGGCACCGCGGAGCTTAGCAGCCTTTCAGGATCGCTTCCAAGCCTTCTTACAATGGTCATTACATGCCCCAGCTCATCACGGGAGAGTTCTTTTGCCTCTATAAGGCGTTGACTGCACTCCTCCGCTGTGATCTCCTGGGGGATCCAGATGATTTTCTCCTCAGGGCAGTTCAGTTCTGATCTGAGATAGTTCAGAAGTGTGGTTTTTCCCGTTCCATTCCCGCCGGTCAGAGCTATTCTGTCTTCAGACTGAATTACCATCTGCGGATATGAAAGAACTGCTTCACCCAGTTGGATATTTCCCCCGGGAAGGTCAAGAAGGCAGTTTCTGGTTGAGCCCTCACCTGAGATTTCAACGCCGGTGTCATATATCTTTCTGTATGCGATTGATTCTATTTTTTCCTTTGCTCTTTCCGCTCTTGCTGTTGCCGTCCGGCTTCTCTTTCCGGCGTTCTGGACTCTACTGGTATATTGGGATGGACCATCATAATTGTACTTGCAGATATCCTTGAAGGATATCCGCTTCCCGGAGAGGTGAGCCTGTACTGTCCTGGCCTGTATCATCTTTATCCTGGCGTCCCGTTTCAGCTGCTTGTATTTGACTTCAGCCATTTTTCTCCTTTTGGCAAGATTATCCTGTCTCAGGCTATCCGCGATAATGGCTGAGGTGTAGTTCGTGCGGTAAAACTGTATGTCATCAGGAAAGAACAGGGCGCAGGATGAACACAGTGCATCCATGGCATGTCTGTCATGACTTACCAGAAGGCCGCAGCCCTGATACTCCCGCATTGAGCTTATCAGAAGAGATCTTCCGTCAGTATCAAGATGGTTGAAAGGCTCATCCAGGGCAAGAACAGCAGGCCGAGTCCATATTGTCGCTGCGATCTGAAACCGCTTCCGCTCGCCATGGGACAGTGTGTCCCACCTGTTTCCCCAGTCATCTCCGATTTTATGAGTGTCCCTCAATCGTATGGATTCTTTGGACCAGTCAAGGAGGAATTCATCGAAGTATGGAGGAGGATGATCCGTTCTCTGCGGGCAGTAGACGGCAGTCCCTGAAGAAACAACTGTGCCTTCGTCCGGTATCAGGAGACCCGTCGCGAGTTTCAGCACTGTAGTTTTACCGCAGCCGTTGGCTCCCGCGAAAGCGGTCCAGCCAGAGTCGAGGTTCATGGAGACAGCGGTAACCGCCTGTTGAGTGGAACCTGGATATGTAAAGGAAACATTGCTGAAACGCAGATATGTGTGATACATGAAAATCCTTTCTGAAAAACTGCTTTACGTTGCTGTTTCAGAAAGAAGTGTTCATGCTCCACCGTCCTGTATCGGTTAAATGTATTGCCAGGTAATATATCAGTATACGAATCATGGTGTCTACACAACAGCTTCAGGTGGTGCGGACTACCTGTATCTGGATTCGTGATTTATTATCGATCAGGCTTGTAGGGAATACTGAAATCTTTTTGAAAGGGGAAATCATGAGCAGAATAGTCGGATCTTGCGGTATTGTCTGTACTGAATGCCCTGCATTCATTGCTTATAGAACCGATGACCAGGCATTGAGGGAAAAGACCTCGGAAGAGTGGTCGGAAATGTACGGAGCCCCTATTAAAGCAGCCGATATCAACTGCGTGGGCTGCCTGGCCACTGAAGGTGTGCAGATCAGCCACTGCGCGGAGTGTGATATCCGGGCATGCAGCCAGCAGACCCATCAGCTCTCAAACTGCGGGCTCTGCTCCGAATATCCATGTGAGAGAATCGAGAAGTTCTTCGAGTTCGTACCGACTTGCAAAGGAGTCCTTGACGAGATAAGCGCTTCGAAATAAATCACGCATCAGAAGACAGATGCTGGTTGAATTATCTTGAGAGGCTGGTCAGATGAAACTTACGATTAATCCGTTATCCGGTTTCTGTTTTCTAGGAGCTTGTCCGATAATGTGCATTGAGCAGAAGATCCTCGCAGCTGAGATAAAATGCTCGCGGATTTGAGGAGAATACTGGATGTATTTGACGATAATACGCGGGTATTATAGCCAGCTGTGTGGGTTTTATGCCGA